>DCGL01000071.1 GCA_002314565.1 Clostridiales bacterium UBA1779 | reverse complement strand
TGTAGTGGCAGGTATTATTTCAGTAGGGAGCAGTTTATCCTTGACAATCAGTACGCCTTCAAACACGGCATAAGTGTCGATTACAAAATGGGCGGAGAGTCAATGGAAGATTTCGACGGTGAAATCATCTCACGCGAAACAATCGAGAGAAGCATTGACGAAGGGGCTGCTTATCGCATCAAACAGAATGGCAAAAATGTCGGCGGCCTGGTACTGAGCTTCAAGCAGCCGGGACACGGCAATCTGGATTTGCTTTTCATCTCGCCCGACGTTCACAGCAAGGGGGCGGGATTTGCCGCATGGCAGGAGGTTGAAAGGCTCTATCCTGAAATAAAGCTGTGGGAAACCGAAACCCCGTCCTTTGAGACGAGGAATATTCATTTCTACGTGAATAAATGCGGTTTTCATATTGTGGAATTCTTCAACAGTCGGCACCCGGATCCTCACGATCCCGAAACGGGAGAAGAAGAACGGTATGAGGATACCGACGGTGGAATGTTCCGCTTTGAAAAAGTGGTTAAATAAAAGAACGCAGATTGTGTTTACAAGGTATGATACCGACGGCGGAATGTTCCGCTTTGAAAAAGTGATTAAATAAAAGAATGCAGATTGTTTTTACAAGGTGTTTTTGATATAATATTAAGGAAAAACGACTGAAAAGTTGAGCTTTGAAATGATATTGAGACCGGCAGAACTGAGGACGGGATAATTTACGAAAAGAGTTTTTAAAATGGAATACCTGAGAATAACAAAAGAAAATATCGACAAAGAGCATATCTGCTGTGCCATGTCCGGAAAGCAGAGTCTTGAAAAGAAAGAGTGGATGAAAAAACGCTTTGATGAGGGGCTCGTGTTTTACCGCAGCGTGGAAAGAGGGAAGTGCTTTATCGAGTATATTCCCGCCGAAAACGCGTGGGCTCCGATTGAGGCGAAGGGGTACCTGTTCATCAACTGCCTTTGGATTGCCGGGTCTATGAAGGGACACGGATATTCAAACGATTTGCTGGATGAATGTATCAGGGATGCAAAAGCGCAGGAGAAAAAGGGAATCTGCATTCTGTCTTCCGATAAAAGAAAAAAAGAATTCCTGTCAGATCCGAAGTATCTTGCATACAAGGGCTTCCGTGTCGCAGATGAAGCTGACTGCGGGATAACGCTGATGTATCTGCCTCTTTGTGAGGATGCCGGCCTGCCGAAAATCAAGGACTGTGCAAAACATCCGAAAATCGGCGAAAAAGGCTTCGTGATTTACTACACCGACCAGTGCCCGTTTACGTATTACTGGGTGCCGAGAGTTGCGGAAGTGGCAAAGGAAAACGGAATTATTCTCAGGACCGTTCACGTTACGGATAAAGAAACGGCGCAGAATCTGCCGGCTCCGGTAATTAATTACGCGCTGTTCAGAGATGGGGAGTTCATAACTCACGCAATTCAAAGCGATAAAAAGTTTCTGGAGCTTGCCGGGAAATAAGCCGGAAAGGCCGATAAAAAAGAGTATATGCCGGGATAAAAATCCATGGCATATACTCTTTTTTATTCATTCTGCGCACAATATGAAATCCGCAGCAAGTGCGTTCAGGTTGTCGGCAGGTAGGGCTTTATTTCGTAAATATAACTGCCGGAAGAAACGCAGCATACGTAAATCTTTCCGTCGATTACGCTGATGTTTTCGGGTTCTTTGCTGAGTGAATCAAAGTGAATTACAGTCACAAACTTTCCGCTCCAGTCGTAAACAGTGATTGCGCTCTGTTTGTGCAGTACGAAATATACGAAATTGTCATCCGAGGCGCAGCCCTGTGTGGTGTATCCTGTGGTAACCGTGGTAGCCTGATTGAGCTTGCCTGTGGAGCTTAAGTCTTTCTTGAGAAATCTGAAGTTCTGGCCTCCGCTTATACCGATAACAAAGAGTCCCTTTGAGGGCTGGTAGTTCATACAGTAGATATCATAATTCAGCTGTTTTGTTCCGATGAATTCAAGCGTGTCGGCATCGATGACCGAAAAGACCTTTCTGTTCGGCGCATTGTGTACGACGTAGAGCTGATTGGTTTCGGGAATGTAAGTTATGTCGTTCGAATGGCAGGTGGACATATCCTTGCTGATGGCAACCTGTTTTCCGGTATTGATATCGTATTTTACTATGCGTACGACGTTTTTTGATTCGTCATCGGAGTTTACGCGCAGGCAGGTCTGGTACCAGTATTTGCCGTCACAGGTTCCGCCCTGTGCGCTTTTCAGTGCAACAGTCGGGTCCTCGGAGCTCACCTGAGTGGGAATCGTGAACAGCAGCTTTATTCTCGCCGACAGGGAGTTGCCTGAACGCAGTACTTCGGCAAGCTCGGCAGATTTGTCTGCGGCAGCCTCGGTCTGTGCCTCTGTGACGGCTTCGGTCAGAACGGTTTCGGCAGCCGTGTCTGAAACAGCCGAGGAAGAAGTGATTTCAGCGGAAACGGTTTCGCTAACGTCCGTATTTCCGTTTCCGGAGCAGGAGTTCAATAAAGCAGCAGCCATAATCAATAATCCTATCGTACGTATTTTTTTCATGTATTTCTTACCCTTGAATTATTATTGTGCCATAAGTTTATCATCTTTTGGTGTTTCCGTCAAGTGCTTCGTGGGTAATATCCCGTTTTGACGTTATTTGTCAAGCGTGAGAGGATTTACCGTAGTATGCGTTTTTAGGGCCGGCTCCCGTTTTGACGGCTTTCACTTGCGTGCGAAGACTTATCTCTGTACGCGTCCCGAGCCGTCGCCCTTTGCAAGCTTTTCAACCTCGGCAACTGAGACCCGGTTGAAATCTCCTTCAACCGTATGCTTCAGAGCAGAGGCGGCCACTGCGAATTCGAGGGCAGAACGGCTGTCTTTTCCCGTAAGGAAGGAGTATATCAGTCCCGCTCCGAAGGAATCCCCTCCTCCGACGCGGTCAACTATGTGCAGATGATAGCTCTTTGACAGGTAGTAATCTTTTCCGTCGTAGAGCAGGGCAGCCCAGTCGTTGTCATTTGCCGAAATCGAGGAGCGCAGTGTTATCGCAACCTTCTCAAATCCGAAGCTGTCGGCAAGCTGACGGGCAACCGATTTGTAGCCTTCGGAATCGACCGTTCCGCCGGTGATATCCGTGTTCCGGGCTTCAATTCCGAATACGTCCTTTGCGTCCTCCTCGTTTGCTATGCAGACGTCAACGTATCTGCAGAGCTCGCTCATTGCGGCGCGTGCCTCGTCTCTCGTCCAGAGCTTTGAGCGGTAGTTGAGGTCGCAGGAAATTTTAATTCCGCGTTTTTTTGCAGCCTTGCAGGCATCAAGGCAGGCGGTGACCATATTCGGACCGAGGGCAGGAGTGATACCGGTGAAGTGGAACCAGTCGGCTCCTTCAAAAATCGAATCCCAGTCAAATTCGGAGGGGGCAGCTTCGGAAATTGCGGAGTTTGCCCTGTCGTAAATGCAGACGGACCCTCTCTGTGAGGCTCCTTTTTCAAGGAAGTATATGCCGATACGGTTTCCGCCGCGTACGATTTTTGAGGTATCAACGCCGAAATAACGCAGATTGTCAACACAGGCCTCGCCGATGGCGTGCTTCGGGAGCTTCGTCACATACGTGCTTTCAATTCCGAAATTTGCAAGGGATACGGCAACGTTTGCCTCACCGCCGCCGAAGGTGGCCTGCATCTGATCGTTCTGGAAGAAACGGTAATATCCGTTGGGGGCCAGGCGCAGCATGATTTCACCGAAGGTAACCGTTTTAGCCATTGTTTCTTGCCTCCTTTACTATTTCGACGGACTGTCTGCAAAGCTCGGTGATTTCATCCCATCTGCCGTTGTCAATAAGGTCCGCGCTTACCATATATGAGCCTCCGCAGGCGCATATACACTTGCAGGAGAGATATTCTTTCAGATTTTTCAGGCTGATGCCGCCGGTCGGCATAAGCTTGAGCTGGGGGAAAGGAGCACTCAGGGCTTTGATTTTAGACAGGCCCCCGGATTGCTCGGCAGGAAAGAACTTGACGGTGTCAAGCCCTGCCTTTATTGCAAGCTGGTATTCAGAAGCAGTGGTGCAGCCCGGGAACACCGGGACGTTCTTTGAGATGCAGTATCTGACAAGATCAATATCAAAGCCGGGGCTTACGATGAACCTGGCTCCTGCCGCAAGGGCTCTGTCAACCTGCTCTTCGCAAATAACGGTTCCCGCTCCGACAGCCATGTCCGGGTAGGATTCGCTGATAAGTTTGATGGCCGTCTCTGCACCGGCGGCACGGAAGGTCACCTCGGCAATCGGTATACCTCCGGCAATCAGAGCTTCGGCAAGTGGAAGAGCGTCCGTTTCGGGATTGTTGAGCTTAATAACCGGCACGACGCCGATATCTGAAAAAATTGATTTAACGTCATTCATTTTTATAACCGTAGCTTTTGCAGAACAAAAGCTTCCTTTCTTTTGGATTTCCGGCGGGTTTGTAACGCAAAATTGCCGGTGTTCAGCCGGCAAAGGCTGCAAATCCGGATTGAAAGATTTCTCTTTCAATTGTTGCCTCAATAAACGTTCCCGTTTTCACGGTATCCTCTCCAAACGTTTTCAAAGAAATCGTCGTCTGAAGGTATCGGTCGGACGGGCCGGTACGAGCAGACGAAATGCTCGCCGCATTTCAGGACCTCCTGGACCGTCTGTCTCGAGTTTCCTCTGTCAGACACGAATCTGAACAGCTCCTCAAGACCTTCACGCAGTTCACCCTGACTGTCATAATACAGGGCGGAACCCCTCGTGTCGCCGTTGGTTTCGGCGAAATCTATCATAGAAGAAAGAACGGCAGCCTGGGTCGTCAGCACGTCTTTGAGTTTATAATACGTAAACAGTCTGTCCTCTGAGCTGACCGCTGCTGTTGCGGGAATGGCCTTCAGATCCGCTTCGGTGACGGCAAGCAGTTTTTTCATATCGCCTGTGTTGCGTATGGCAGCTCCGCTGTCGCTCATTCGTCTCTGAGCGTTATGAATGAGAACATCGGTATTCGTTTCGTTTTTCAGAATTCCGGACAGGAGCTTTGAATGCCTGTCGGCGGCTGCAGAACAAACACTGTTGAACTCCTCATCCGTAACTGAGGCGTTAGGGTGTGCGCACAGGTAGGTCGCTGCGCGAAGGGAGCCCACCTGACCTGCATTGAGTGCGGAGCCGCCCGGACGGGTGATGCCGTGAGTGCCTGCGCATTCACCGGCGGCGAAAAGTCCGGGTATTTCGGTTCTCCACCACTTGTCAACGGAAATACCGCCGTTGTTGTGCTGGGCGCAAAGGGCAATTTCGAGATATTCCTTTGTAATATCCACGCCCTTGCCGCGGTAAAGCTCGACCGCCGGACTGTTCATCTTCATAAGACGCGCTATTGGGGTTCCGAAACAGGCACCGGCCTTGCTCAGATACGAATAAGCTTCGTCTGAAAGCTTCGTATAGTCTATTGTCTCAAGCCCGAAGGGGTTCTTGGTGAAATCAAGATATACGCGCCGCTTTTTCAGAACGCATTCGCGGTAAACGAGCAGGTCGATTACGGACGAGCCGCTCATCACCTTTTTGCTGTCAAAGGGCCACTGATATCCCTTGAGGAAAACGGCTGAGAGGGCTTCATACGGGTCCCTGAAATAATCCGCAAGAAATTCATATTCGTTCCCGTCAGCATCAACTGACACAAAGCGGGGAAGCACCTGCATATACGTGCCGGAAACGTTCCAGCGCGGGGATGTCGACGCAAGGCCGTACTGCCACTCAGTCAGATTCTGAGCTTTTGCTCCTGCTTCAAGTGCAAGGCTCGTAGAGCCGGTGTGGCAGGTCGGGTAGGCGCTGTCGGCGTAAATACCGGCGGGACCTCCCGTTGCAATAATAATATCCGGGCATTTTACCGAGACAAGTTTGCCTGAATCCTGTTCAATGCACAACAGACCGCAAACAGAGTCGTTATGCTTCAGTATTTCAATGGCCAATAGGCCGCTGTGCACCGTGACGCCGAGCTTTTCGGCGTTTTTCTGCAGAGCTTCGGTCATAAACCTGGAAGTCAGGGGGCCGGCAGACGTAGCACGGGCGAAAGGATCGTGGTCGGTTTTGTAACCGACGTATTCGCCGTACCGATTGACGGGAAATGCAACTCCGAGCTCGCAGAGGTTCATAAAACAGCGAACAGAGAGGGCTGCTTCGCAGAGAGCGTTGTCACCGTCTACGCTGCCGCCGGCAAAAAGATTGTCTGCCATACGGCGTACGCTGTCGGGACTGTCGCCGCCGAGTCCGAGCTTGTAATAGGTCTGCTTGTCGCTGCCGGTGTTTCTCGAGGTTCCGAGATTCACGCCTTCGGTAATAATTGCCACGCTTCTTCTGCCGTCCTGCTTTATGCGGCAGGCGGCGTTGTAGCCTGCGGCACCCGTGCCTATTACGACGGCATCATATCTTAAGATTTCCATAAGCATATCAGAGACGCTGAATGTGGAAGCCGCCGTCAACGTCGATTGACTGGCCGGTGACGTAGGGAATGGCGCCGCTGCAGAGAGCGTAAACGTTTGCGGCGATATCCTCCGGTTCGCCCCAGCGCTTGATGGGAAGAAGATTTTCTTCAAAAATCAGTCTGTCGTATTTTGCCTGTACGGTTGCGGTCATGCCTGTGCGGATAATTCCCGGGCGTATTTCATTGACCATAATGCCTTCGGGGGCAAGACGGTCGGCGAAGAGCTTCGTTATCATTGAAACTCCTGCCTTTGAAATGCAGTATTCACCGCGGCTCGTTGAGCTGGTATAGGCGGACATTGAGGAAATATTGCAGATATATCCGCGGATACCGTCGTTCAGCGGATTGTTCAGCATCTGCTTTGAAACCAGCTGGGTCAGGAAGAGCGTGCCCTTCGTATTGATGCCCATAACGAAATCGTAGCTTTCCTCTGTCATTTCAAGTATATCGTTTCTCACCTTGGGTGCAACTCCCGCAACGTTGACGAGAGCGTCTATGCGGTCGGTGAATTTCAGTGCGTATTCAAGAAAGCTGCGTCGTCCTTCGACGGATGCAAGATTTCCCTGCAGATAATGAAAATTTTCATTTCCGACGTCATTTTTTTCTGCGTCGACAACGTCAAGGCCTATAACCTGCCAGCCCTCTGAAAGAAATTTGCGGACTGATGCTTTTCCGATGCCGCCGAGGCAGCCGGTAATCATAGCTGTTTTCATGATTTTCCCCCTGTTATTCGGTTTTGATATTATACTCTTGATTCTGATTTGAAATACGGATTCTATTTGTTTTCTTTCATCTTGCGGTACAGCTCCGCATAAACCGGGTCTCTGACTACGCAGCCGGGAGTTCCGCCGGCGCGCATAAGCTCGGTGCATTTAGAGCAGCAAATACAGCATTTTTTTGCATCAAGCCCGCCGTTTTTCATTATATCGTTTGCAAATGAAGGATAGGCAAAAATTGTTCTTCCGAAGCCCGCATAATCGAAGCAGCCGTTTCTCATATATCCCGCAGCCACGTTCGGCGCGGCAACCCCGAGGAAGCTCAGGGCAGAGCAGATAAGCTTCATATCGGGAACGGCGGCCTTGAGTGCGGCGGTGCCGTCAAGAACGCGTTTTACCCCCATCAGCGGGTGTTCTATCGGATCGTATGGCCCCATCGCAAAGGGGCGGTTGACGTGAGGATTGAAATACGGATTTCCCATCGTGATATTGAGCAGCCGCACCCCGTATTCATATAACAGCGAAATAAGCTTTGCGGGCTCGGTTGGGTCAAAATCAAGGCTGCCGTCGGCCTTTACACCGAATCCGTATGGATAGGGGAAGCCGTCATATACGTTGAGCCTTGAAGATACGATGAAATCACTGCCCGTGTTTTCGATTGCCCCCTGTACCGCTTCGCGCAGAAGGCGCGTTCTGTTTTCAAATGAACCTCCGTACCTGCCCTCTCTTTCAAAGGCGGAAAGCAGTTCGGAATTGAGATAACGGTGGCAGCATTTGATATCCACACCGTCAAAGCCGGCTTTTTCCGCAAGTCCTGCGGCATAGATGAGATTTTCTTTTACCGTATCAAGATATTCGTCGGACACGATGCGGTCTTTTGGAATCGGCCTGTCCTTTTCGAATATCGGGTTGTTATATGCAATGAGAGGGGCAGGAGTACCCCGGGGCTTGCTGTATCTGCCCGAATGAGTGTCCTGCATGATAAGCAGAGGCTCATATCCGTTTGCCTTCATCGCGCTTTCTTTTATATCGGCGACAATGCGGCAAAAAGCGTCGAGATTATTGTCGTTTATCCAAAGCTGGCGCGGGTTTGCGCGTCCTTCCTCCATACAGGCAGTTGCTTCAAACCAGATAATTCCGGCTCCTCCCTCCGAAAGTCTGCGGTATCTGCGCTTTGTCAGTTCATCAGGCCTTCCGTCCGGGGTTCCGTCGCAACCCTCCATCGCCTGGCAGGCAAGACGGTTATGGACGGTCTTGTTTCCGATTTCGGTTTCATCAGACAGAATGCCCGTATCCGCTTCGAAGGGGAGACCGGCACCGAGACTCTCGTTTTCACTGAGAAAATCCCCGGTTCTGGTATATACTTTGTTCATTGTATGAAATCCTTTCCGCTCATACCCGTTTCTCAAAAAGAAGCGGCGGCAGTGACTGCACGGCAGGCGTTTCGGCTGTGCATTCACGACAGTCACTGAAAACCGTCCGGTCCGCACCGCTGCGATTCCCGGACAGCACCGCGAGCTTTTATATGCGCATTTATTGTAGCATATTATATTGCAAAATTCAATTTAAATAATGGGTTTCTTTTCTCATTATTAGCATTATATTATCATTCGTGGCAACATAAAGCCGTAACGTATTAATAAAATCTTAATCATTTTGCCTCTACCATCTTAAAGGCATTTGTAATATAATATTATTGTCAAAAAGAAGGAGTACAAAAAATGCCGAACATACTGATCTGCGATGATGAAAAAGACATAGTGAACGCACTGAAAATATACCTTTCCGACCCCGATTTTGCGCTTTATGAAGCGTATAACGGCAGAGAAGCGCTGGATATTCTGAACAGCCGGGATATTCATCTGGTGCTTATGGATATTATGATGCCTGTTATGGACGGAATGACAGCCCTTGCGAAAATCAGGGAAATCAGCAATGTTCCGGTTATCGTGCTGACGGCCAAGA
>DCGL01000054.1 GCA_002314565.1 Clostridiales bacterium UBA1779 | reverse complement strand
GCGGCTTATTCGCCGTGCAGACAGCCTCTATCTTACTTCATTTCCAATACAGTGACGCCACCGTCCCCCTCTCCGAACTGCCCAATGCGATACGATTTTACTCTTTCATCGCGGTGAAGTCTTGCCCAGAGAGACGCCTTGAGGGCTCCTGTTCCCTTTCCGTGAATTAAGCGGACAGTGTGAAGGCCGGATAAGACGACCTGATCGAGATAGCGGTCAACCTCTATCCACGCCTCGTCCCCGGTCATACCTCTGAGGTCGATTTCATCACGGCAGACCTTGGATACGACGTTGTGGGAATAATCCTTTGCCTGAGTTTTCTTTCCCTTGGAATCGGTAAATGTCACGACGTCCTCGGCAAGCTTGAGATTTTCGAGCTTCGTTTTGGTTCTGACGGCGCCGGCCTGAACCGTAACGCAGCCCTTTTTGTCCGGGTCAGCCAGCAGAACGCCTTCGATCTTCATGGACATAAGCCAGACGCGGTCGCCCTTGTGCAGTTCACGCGGCAGCTTGTAATCGTGATCTATTCCGTCATCGTTATCCCTGAAGCTGTCTTCGTTATCCTTGATATGCTGACGGACGGCCTTTCTGGCGGCGGCGAGCTCCTCGGCGGATTTTTCGCTGTCCTTGGCCTTCTGGGCGCGTTCAAGCTGGTCGAAGATGTATTCGCTGGATCTGCGTGCTCCGTCCACAAGCGATGCGGCTTTGGCGTTTGCAGCAGCAAGTATGCGGTCTGCCTCGGCAAGCTTTTTGCGTGCCTCGGTATCGGCGGATGCTCGCTGATTCTTAACGTCGGCAAGCTCTTTTTCGGCAGCGGTTCTTGCCTTTTCTTCGTTTATTCTGGCAATTTCAAGCTTTTCAATAACATCCTCGAAGCGTCTGTCCTCAGAGCTGACTTCGTCAAGAGCGCGCTTGATTATGTGAGCCGGCAGTCCGAGTCTTTCAGAAATTGCAAGGGCACAGGAACGTCCCGGAGTGCCTATCGTAAGCTTATACGTCGGTTTCAGCGATTCAACGTCAAATTCACAGGAAGCGTTCGTGACTCCGGGTGTGCCGAGTGCGTAGGATTTCAGTTCAGCATAATGTGTTGTTGCGGCACACAGAGCCCCGTATTCCCTGACCTCGCTGATGATTGAAATTGCAAGCGCGGCGCCTTCAATCGGGTCGGTTCCGACTCCGAGCTCATCAAACAGAACAAGTGCACGGTCTGACAGATTGTTCACTATTGACACGATATTGACCATATGCGACGAGAAGGTCGACAGCGACTGCTCTATGCTCTGGTCATCGCCGAGGTCAACGAGAACGCGGTCAAAAAGGCACATACAGGACGTATCGTCGGCGGGAATATGAAGGCCTGACTGAGTCATAAGAGCAAAGAGACCGAGTGTTTTCAACGTAACCGTCTTTCCGCCGGTATTTGGCCCCGTGATGACGAGGGTGTCGAAATCACCTCCGAGCCGAATGTTGACCGGAACAACTCTTGATTTCGGAATAAGCGGATGTCTTGCGTGATTGAGTCTGATTCTTCTCTTGGTTTTATCTATTGCCGGGGCTGCCGCGTCCATTTTTTCAGAAAGTGAGGCGCAGGCAAAGCAGAAGGCAAGCTCGTCAATATTTTCGTTGTTGTAAAGGATGAGCCGAGCGGAATCCGCTACGTCAGCAGAAATTTCATACAGTATCTTTTCGATTTCGTGCTTTTCTGCCGCTTCAAGAGATCGCAGTTCATTGTTAGCGTCAACGACAGCAATGGGCTCGATAAAGAAAGTTGCCCCCGACGACGAAGTGTCGTGAACCAGGCCCTTGATTTCATTCTTGCATTCGGCACGGACGGGAACGACGTAGCGGCCGTTTCTCATCGTGACTATGTTTTCCTGAAGATACTGGGCATAGGCTCCGCCCGTGTATTTCTGAAGCACGTCGCGGATTTTAGCGGTGGTCTGACGGATTTTCCGTCTGATGTTTCCAAGCTCCGGACTTGCACTGTCTGCAATCGTGTCCTCGGACACTATCGCAGAGCCGATTCTGTCCTCAAGCTTTTTGTTCGGCATAAGGCGCTCGAAAACCTCATCGAGTACGGTCTCGAAGCGTCTGTTCGTTTTGCTGTAATCAATAAGCGCGCGGGTAATGCGAAGAATATCCGCAACGTCAAGCAGCTCACGCGGCGTGAGCATAGCTCCCTTTTCGGCGCGTTCGCAGTGAGAAGACATATTCTTTATGCCGCCGAAAGGAGGCTGTCCGTTTTCACCGAGCAGTGCCTTGGCGTCCGTCGTGCGTTTCAGTGCTGCCTCAACGCGGACAGGGTCGTCATCCGGAGTCAGATTCAACGCTGCCTCGCGGGCCCCCGCCGTATGCGCTTCTTCGGCAAGCATGGCCTTTATTTTGTCAAATTCAAGAAGCGAAACCGTTTTTTCGGTTAAATACATTATCTGAGTACCTCGTAATAGGTTTTAAGTGTGGGAAATCCCCGTTCAAGATGCGAAAGCAGATAGCATTCAGCGGCCTTTGACAGAGAATTCAGGTCTTTGTCTGCCGTCAGTTCAAAAGAAAGCATCTTCTGCACCGGGGATGAAAGAATATACCTTGCCGCATCCAGAGCGGAAGGAGTTAAACTCACAAGAAGCGATCTTGTCATAAAACGGTCCGTTGCCACCGCCCATTTCGGAGCATCCGGCGAAAGAGACGGAGCCGCTTCTGCACAGGCTGTACAGAGCATTCCTCCGTTCATAATATCGAATACGAAAGCAGAAGTCTTTCCGCACTGCCGGCAGACGCCGAGGTCAGGCTCGTAGCCTGACATAGCCGCTGCTCTGAGTTCAAACACGGCCTTTATCAGCTGTTTCGACTTCAGATTCTGGGAAAGCGCGTAAAAACAGTTGAGAACGAGGCGCAGAAGATCTGCGGCCTCTTCTTCCGGTTCGCTCAGTTCCATACACACGTCGCAGAAATACTGTGCAAGATACATTGACGCAATATCTTTCCCTATACCTGTAAAGCCCTCCGTCACCGACGCATCGCGAAGCCACAGAGCCGTTCCCTTGGAATGGATCTCGTAATTTCCCCATACGTAAGGATTGCAGGCCGGCATATATTTACTTTTCAGCGACCGGGCTCCTTTTGCCATAAAGCTGAGTCTGCCCCTGTCCTTTGTCAGCACGGTTACCAGGCGGTCATTGTCCCCGCTCGGCACGACTCTGATGACCAGTCCGTCTATCGTGAAATCAGCGGTCGGCATAAATCGGTTTATTCCTCTTCGTCGAGTTTTTTCTTGTCGTAACCGAGATTCTTAACCATCATTTCAGAATCTCTCCAGTTTTCCTTGACCTTTACCCAGAGATTGAGATATATCTTGGTTCCGGTCACTTTTTCGAGCTCCTCACGCGCATAAGTGCCGATTTTCTTAATCAGCTCGCCATTCTTGCCGATGATGATTTTCTTATGGCTCTCTCTTTCGCACACGATTTCAGCGCGGATTGAGGTGAGATTGCCCTCTTCTTTATATTCTTCAATCACCACGGCAATTCCGTGAGGAACCTCGCGGTCAAGTGCACGCAGTAGCTTTTCTCTGATAATCTCCGACGCATACTGACGCATGGTCTGGTCGGTGATTTCGTCTTCCGGGAAGAACCATTCGGATTCATGCAGGAAATGCGAAAGCTCATCAACAACCTCGTCGACGTGAGTTCCGTTCTTTGCACATACGGGTACGACTGCATCGAAGGAGTGCAAAGCAGCATACGCGGCAATCGTCGCCGCTACCGTATCACGGTTGACCGTGTCCACCTTGTTGAGCACGAGCACGGAAGGAGTCCCCGACTGTTTCAGATATTTGATAATCTTTTCTTCGGTCTTTGAAGGACCGCGGCTTACGTCTGCAACGAGCAATACGACGTCCCCCTGCTGCATTCCGTTTCCGGCAGCGCTGACCATATAATCCCCGAGTCTCGTTTTGGCCTCATGCATACCGGGAGTATCGAAAAACACGTACTGATCTTCACCCTTCGTGTAAATACCGTGAATGCAGTTTCTGGTTGTCTGGGGTTTGTTTGAAACGATGGCCACCTTCTCGCCGAGAATGTGGTTCATCAGTGTGGATTTACCGACGTTCGGTCTTCCGACTATTGATACGAATACCGTTCTTTTCATTCTTTCCTTCCGTTTTCAGGGCAGAACCGTCCCTGAAAACAATATTACATAATAATTCATAATAATATTATCACAAAAGCCTTTTTCAGTCAAGAAAATAGTTCCGAAACGTCTGTGTCAAGTTTTTGTAGGA
>DCGL01000095.1 GCA_002314565.1 Clostridiales bacterium UBA1779 | reverse complement strand
AACAACAGAGCCTGTTTACCAGACCAAGAAACTATATCACAAAAATTAAAATGAATTCAAATCAGATACCGCCCTCCCAAGACGAAAAAGCAGTTCGCAAGCTTCCCGAAACGGGTGAAGCTGCCAAAAAACCGCTTCGCCGCAGGCCCGCGGACAAAGACCGAGAGGAAATAGGTTTTCACAATCTGTGTTTCCTTCTGATTTTTCCTCTGATATTTTTCTATCTTGAAATCGTCCTTCATATATCGCTTTTCAAACAGATAAGCGGAGACTTCTTTGTGTATTCCGCTCTGTACGGAATCTCGGCAGGCCTTATCACGGGAATTTCCTGTTCCCTTTTCTCAAGAAAAGTCAATTACATATTGTCCGTAACTGTACTGTCGCTTACAACGCTGTATTTCGGGGTTCAGCTCGTATACTGCTATTTCTTCAAAGACTTCTTCTACTGGAATCTGCTTTCGGTAGGAGGAAACCTCTGGCAGTTCTGGCGTGAAACCCTGGGAGCAATATGGGCTAACGTCTTTCCGATTATCCTTTTATTCATTCCTCTCATTCTGTTTATCATTTTCGGAAGAAAGCAGCTTAAGACAATTCCGATTTCCTGGACTCTGCGCTGCACCGGTCTCGTTCTTGCCGTCGTTCTGTTTTTCGGAGGCAATGCCTTTGTAAACTCCCATTCGGATGACGTAACGGGAGACAAATACGTTTACGGTGAAGGCTTCCAGATGTCTCAGGCGGCAGCAACCTTCGGCCTGTTCACAGCTCTCAGACTGGATACGAAATATACTTTGGTCGGTTCAGACTATACCGACGTTCCCGAGCTTACCGTCGGAAGCGAAGTTACCACCTATGACTGGGGCAATCTTTTCGGTACTACGGCACCGTCAGAGACCACTAAGGCTCCTGTTATCACTACGGTTGATATAACGACGGCTGACGTAAGTCCGGTTACGGGTCCCGAAACGTCGGAAACCGGAGGTGTTACGACTGATACTCCTTCCACAACCGAAGACGTAACGACCGAGGCGGAAGTTACGACGGAAGCACCGAAGCCGCTCGACACCTCACCGAACGTGCTGGATATCGACTTCGACAAGCTTATCGCTTCGGCCACTACGACTGCTCAGAAAAACGCACACATTTGGTTCAGCACAAGAACTCCTACGAACAAGAACGAATATACCGGCCTTTTCAAAGACAAGAACATCATCTGGATTACCGTTGAGAGCTGGGCTCCTGCCGCAATCAACCAGACGTTGACTCCTACCCTGTGGAAGATGAAAAACGAGGGCTTCGTTTTTGAAAATTACTTCTGCTCAAACTGGGGCGGCAGCACCGCTACCGGCGAATATGCGGTTGTGACCGGAAATTTCTACAACAGCGCAACCTGTCTCAAGGACAGCGCCAAGACGCTTGAAAAGTTCACTCTCGGCAATATGCTGGGACTTTCCGGATACAAGTGCATGGCCTTCCACAACTGGACGTATACGTATTACGGCAGAGACAAGTCTCATCCGAATTTCGGATACGACTGGCACGGAACCGAATACGTATCAAGCGGAAAATATCCCGGAACAAACGGCTGGGACGCCCAGTTCACACGCGCATGGCCGACCTCAGACGCGGAGCTCGGTACCTATACCACCTCTTATATTCCGACTGACGGTTCGAAATTCCACCTTTATTATATGACGGTTTCCGGTCATCCTTATCAGACCTGGGACAACAGCCAGGCGAGAAAGCACAAGGCCGAAATATTGGCCGCAGGTCTTTCATACACGGATGAATACGCTCTTTCATACATCGCCTGCCAGTATGAGGTCGAGCTTCTGGTCAGCACCCTTGTCAATGATCTGACAGAAAAGGGGCTGCTTGAAGACACAGTCTTCGTTATGGCTCCCGATCATTATCCATACGACATCACGGGTGACGACGAAAAGAACAAGGTCACGCTGTCGCAGCTTTACGGCCTGTCACCTGACGGAATTTTCACGAATTACAATCTCTACCGTGCTCCTCTCGTCATCTGGTCGGCTTCAATGAAAGAACCGGTCAGGGTTACCAAGGTCTGCTCGGCAATCGACGTTCTTCCGACCGTACTCAACCTCTTCGGCTGTGAATACGATTCACGTCTCATTATGGGGCACGATATTCTCTCCGATTCCGAAGGTTTCGTAATCCTCAATATGAGCAATGGCTCCGGCGCCGTCGGAACCAGCTACAACTGGATGACCGATTACGGTTTCTTCAACAATTCGACGAAGAACTTCGAGCCCTTCGAAGGAGTCACCGTTGACACGGCAGCCCTCAAGGCTTCAGGTTACTTAAGCGTTCACTCAAGCCTTGTCAACAGCATGTACACGTATTCAAAATACATCCTCGAAAAAGACTATTACAAGATGCTTTTCCCGAACGGATAAATTACACAAATTATTAAAAGTGCATTCTTTTCGCTCTTTCGCAGCAAAAAAGAATGCACTTTTGGTTGTTCTGAAATTGTGTGCATTCTTTCGGATTGTTTTATAATAAAAAGAATGCACTTTTGGTTATTATGAAACGGCGGGCATTCTTTTGTCATGTTTTTAAATCAAAAGAATGCACCTGCTGTTTTATTTTCTGTACCACGCAACGGCAAGGTCGACGACCATGCCGTAGCTCTTGGCGCCTTCGGTGCCGTTGAGCTTGAGGTAGGTGTCGTTGACCGCGTTCGAGACGGTGGAAACGACTGTTTCGCGGTATTTCGCGAAGAAGGCGCTGTAGGCATGCTCTTCTGAACGGACCTCTGAAGGAAGCGAGGCGTAGCATTCCCAGTACGAATCTGCTGAGGCGGAATAAAGCGGATTTGCAAGATATTCGTACATATTGGCGTAGCCGGAATACTGAATATAGGGGTCGTCAGACGCGATACACACGAGAAATGCGATGAAGTTTGCTTCATCCTCGCGGGCGATACCTCTCTGATGGGCAAGCTCGTGAGCCGCCGTATACGGAATCGTATAATCAGGCATATTGATGTTGATATTGGCTTCGCCTGTAAAATAGGAGTACACCCCCGTGATATGCGTGTAAGTCCAGGGCTCAGACAGCATAACGGTTTTTACGGGGCCGCGGAAGTTCTTTATAAAAGTATAATCTTCACAGATTACGTCATATGCGTCGAGGAGCTTTGAAACCATCTCGCTGTAATTATACGGCATAACGGAAAAACCGTCGTTTCCGTACATAATTTCCGGAGTCAGCTCTTCGAGTTTGTCAATCATTATATCCGCCGTATATTTCAGCTCTTCTGCCGTTACTTTTTCCCTGTCGATTTCAAGCTTTTCATCGAGCGTTGCGCCCTGATAACCCGTTCCGAGTGAAAAAACGTAGCAGACGAAGAACAATGAAATTAACGAGAGCATTTCAAGACAGAAAATTCCCACGTTATGCCAGGAATCCGAATACAAACGTCCGGCAATGATTATCATACCGACGATAATAACGGGAATCAGTATTACGACCATTTCGCCGAGCGAGAAAGGAATCCAGGCTGTGAGCCATGCCATTCCGGTTCTCGTTATGCTTGCAATGTTGGTGTTGAAAAAGTCGGCAAAGCTCTGACTCAGAATGCAAACAATCTCAATTATTGCCGAAACAACTGCCATTCCGTAAAATACGAAGCAGATTTTCGGCAGTTTTTTCTTTACGGGTTCCGGTTCATCAAAAGTGTCGCAGCTGTCGCCGTCCGGGGTCACTTCAGCATCTCCTTCGGGAGCCTGAACAGTGTCCTGCTCGACGTTCTGATCGGCGTTCTGATCGGCGTTCTGATTAATATTAAGTTCTTCGTTCAGCTCCGGTTTCTTTTCGTCAGAGACGGCGACGGTACTCTGAGCATCCGTTTCCGGATTGTTTTCCGGATTGACTAAATCTTTTTCTTCCATTTTTCTGTTAATTTGTTCCAAGGAAAAGCTTTTTGTATACTGAGACCATATCGTCCGGCATAGCCGATGTGAATACCATACGGCGGCCGTCTTCGGGATGGTCAAAGGCAAGACGGCAGGCGTGAAGCGCGTGCCGTGAAATAAGGTCCGATTCTTCACCGTACATAAAATCCCCGAGAAGCGGGCAGCCGATATGGGCCATATGAACTCTTATCTGGTGAGTTCTTCCCGTCAAAGGCTTTACAACGGCCAGAGAATACTTCCGGTCGGGGGATATTGCCGCAATTTTGTAATCTGTCACCGCAGGATATCCGTCTTCCCTTACGACTCGCATAAGCGTACCGACGTCAGCCCTGTCAATCGGAGCGTCAATTCTGCCGGAAATTTCTGCGGGAACCCCGCAGAGAATTGCAAGATAGGTTTTCTCAATGCGACCTGCCTTCATCTGCCTGCAGAGTCTGTCGCAGGAAATAAAGTTTTCGGCTGCAAGAAAGAGTCCGCTCGTGTTTCTGTCAAGGCGGTTTACCGGTCTGAAAACGAAGGCGGAATCCCCACGCTGCCGGGCGAGGAATGCAAGAGCATTGGCGGCAGTATCGTCAAGATGACCGTGAACCGGATGCATCGGCATATCGCCGGGCTTATCGGCAACCGTAATATTTGAATCCTGATATACGACAGTCAGCGGAAGGTCAACCGGAATTATATCCGAGAAGCTTTCGTCGTCGGTATCGGTCCCCGCCCTGTCGTCGCAGTCAAGCTCAATGACGTCACCGGGTTTCAGCATATATCTGACGGTTGCGTGTTCACCGTTGACGGTGATTCCTCCGTCGCGGAATTTGAGGCGCCGCCGCGTTCTTGTAGACAGCTTAAGTCCCAGGCGAAGGTAATTTCCGAGGTTTTCACCTCTGCCTGAATATTCAAGCTTCATTTTCAAATCCCTGATGACAACAGATCGTTTCCATTGTCTTCTTTCCTTTTTCCTGATGACAGCAGAGCGTTTCTTTTATCATCATGGTTCTTTTTTGATAACGGCAGAGTGTTTCTGCCGTTTTCTTTTTTCTGCCTGATTATTATTTGATATAATCAAACTCGAAATCGTAGATGTTGACCGTGCATCCGTCCGTACATCCCATGGCTTCAAGCTCGTCGATTACCCCGCTCTTGCGAAGCACCTTGCGGAAGAAATTGAGGGATTCGTAATCCTCAAAGTTGACCTGTCCGCAGAGGTTGAAGAGCCATTCGCCTTCGACGTAGAAGGTGTTGCCATCGCGGCGGTAATTGGTTTCTTTGCCGCGCTTTACGTTTTCTTCGGGTACAATCTCAGCGTCGAATATCTTGACGGGAGGCAGCTTTTCGAGCTCGTCCGCAACAAAGGCAATCATTTCATCGATTCCCTCTCCGGTCATGGCGCTTGTAAAGAGCAGAGGTCTGCCGAGCGATTTTACATATTCGACAAAGGCCTTTACCTGCTCCGAATCACGGTCTGCGCTGTCGCACTTGTTGGCTATCATAATCTGAGGTCTTTCGGCGAGCTCCGGACTGTATTTTTTGAGCTCCGTATCAATAATCTTTACGTCCTCAACCGGGTCTCTTCCCTCGGTTGACGCGATATCCACGACGTGAAGAAGCAGACGGCAGCGGTCGACATGACGCAAAAATTCGTGTCCGAGACCGAGTCCCTCAGATGCGCCTTCGATAAGTCCGGGTATATCCGCGGCAACGAAACCGCGTCCCTGACCTGCGTCGGACGGAAGCTCTACAACGCCGAGATTCGGCGACAGTGTTGTGAAGTGGTAATCTGCAACCTTCGGCTTCGCTGAGGAAATATCCGCAAGAATCGAAGATTTTCCGACGCTCGGGTAACCGATAAGTCCCACGTCGGCAATCATCTTCAGCTCAAGAAGCAGATTCTTCTCTTCCCCGAGTGTGCCGGACTTTGCAAACATGGGCATTTGTCTGGTTGGAGTGGCAAAATGTCTGTTTCCCCAGCCTCCGCGGCCTCCGTGGCAGACGATGAAGTCTGCGCCGTCGTTCTCGGACATATCGTGAATGACGAGTCCGCTTTCGGCCTCACGGATAAGAGTTCCGGGAGGAACCATGACGACGAGGTCGGGAGCCGACGCACCGTGAAATTTCTTTCCGCTGCCGTTGTCGCCGTTTCCGGCAACGAACTTGCGGTGATAGCGGAAAGCCAGAAGCGTGTTGCTTCCGGGATCGACGCGCATAACTATATTGCCGCCCTTGCCGCCGTCCCCTCCGTCGGGTCCGCCGTGCGAAATATACTTTTCTCTGTGAAAGGCAACGGCTCCGTTTCCGCCGTTTCCTGCCTTTACGTAAATCTGTATTCTGTCAATAAACATTTTTTACCTGCTGTATTCGCGTTCGCTCTATGTCCCATTTTAAAACGTTTTCCCTCTCATTGACCCTGGGTTAAATGAAGTGCAGCGGCAAGGGTCAACGAGCCTCCGCTCAAACGTTTTAAAACGGGACACAGAGCGAACTTGTTCTATGCGTGATTTGTTATTTATTCCTCTTTGTCGCCGCGTTCGCGTATGACAAGCTTTATCGGAGTGCCGTTGAAACCGAAGGTTTCACGCAGGCAGTTCTCGATGTATCTCTGATATGAGAAATGGAAGAGCTCCGCATTGTTGCAGAAGATAACGAAGGTAGGAGGAGCTACAGATGCCTGAGTCATATAGAAGACCTTGAGTCTCTTTCCCTTGTCTGTGGGAGGCTGAACCCTGGTCGTTGCGTCGGCCAGAACGTCGTTGAGCATTCCGGTTGAAATTCTGAGAACCGACTGACTGTAAACGAGGTTGATCTGCTCGAAAAGATTTGAAACGCGCTGTCCTGTAAGGGCTGATACGTACATAATCGGGGCGTAGGGCATATAGGACAGGGCGATTCTTATCTTGTTGTCAAATTCTTTTACGGTTGACGAATCCTTGTCGGGTATGCTGTCCCACTTGTTTACGACGATGATTACTGCCTTTCCGGCTTCGTGAGCAATACCGGCAATCTTTTCATCCTGCTCGGTGATGCCTTCGGCGGCATCAATGAGAATCATGCAGACGTCTGCTCTTTCGGCGGCAGTGTGTGCGCGAAGGACCGAGTAATGCTCGACGCTGTCTTTGATTTTTGATGAGCGTCTGATTCCGGCCGTATCGATAAAGGTGTAATTTCCGTACTGATTCTTCACCTTCGTGTCGATTGAATCGCGGGTGGTGCCGGGAATATCGGATACGATAACTCTCTTTTCACCTGCAATGCGGTTGATTAGCGAAGACTTTCCGGCATTCGGCTTGCCGATAAGGGCGACCTTGATGCCTGCGTCATCGTCTTCCTCTTCGGTTTCTTCCGGAAGGTGGGCAAGAACTGCATCAAGCAGGTCTCCGGTTCCCGAGCCGTGAACGGAGGACACTGCAATCGGATCCTCGTCGAAGCCGAGCTCGTAGAATTCATAGAAGGTATCGGGGGGATTTCCGACACGGTCGCACTTGTTTACGACGGGGATTATCGGCTTATGGCTTCTGCGCAGCATACGGGCAACCTCGAGGTCGTCGGCAGTAAGTCCTGTTGACGAATCGACGAGGAAGATGATGACGTCGGCGCTTTCAACGGCAATTTCAGCCTGCATACGCATCTGTGAGAGTATGATATCCCCGGAATCCGGCTCAATACCGCCGGTGTCGATTATTGTGAGCTTTCTTGAGCACCATTCGGTCTCACCGTATATTCTGTCGCGGGTGACACCGGGGGTGTCCTCGACGATTGAGCGGCGCTCGCCTATGAGTTTATTGAAAAGTGTGCTTTTGCCGACGTTCGGACGTCCGACAATGGCAATAACAGGTTTTGACATTATTTTTTCCTTTCGCGAAATTCCGCCGTCAGCACGGATATTTCAAAGATTCTGCCGGTAAGCTGTTACCGGTCCGTCAGAAGCTTATTGCAAGATAAGAACTGACCTGTGACAGCGGGACGGAATACTCCGCCCAGCCCCCGAGCTTCTGATCAAGCTCAATAATCACGTAAAGCTTATCTTCCGTAAAGTAAACCTTCGGAAGAGTGCCGTACGCAATGCCGGAGCGCAGTCTTGCAATAGTATCCTTCATATCGACGAGAGTGTCGAAATCCTGGGTTGAGGCTCCGCGTGTGAGTTTTCCTTCTTCAAGCATGGTGAGAATCGAGCCGAAATCACGGAAAAGATTTTTGGTTTTGATCTCCTTCCCCGTGCTCAGGTTGATTGTGTGAGTATAGATGAAGTTATATTTGTCAGAGGAGTCCGAAAGTGTATATTCGGCTTCAAAACGCACAGACATAAAAGCCGGAGAACAAAGCTTTACGTCACAGGCGGTGACCGTGTAGCTGACCGTTATGTTTGATGCGATTTTATCCTCATAATCCTTGCAGTTTTCGTTTCCGGTAAAATCGTTGAAGGCAATGTCGGCGAGCAGCTCGTTGACCTTGTTTTCGATTTCCGCGTTTCCGGTGTTCTGAAGAGCCGGATAGATAAGGGTTGCCATGCTCTCTTTGCCGAGGTTCTTCGAATCGGTTATCAGAACGTAACCGAATTCGGGCTTGAGGGAGGTGGAGGGAGCGGAGGTTGTAACGGCGCCGGTCGTCACTGAGACGGGATTCGTATCGTCAGCCTGAGTTTCGGGGGACGTCGTGCCCTCGTGAACCGGTACGGTTACTATTACCGTTTCACCGGGAACCGTGACTATTACGGTTTCGGGCTCCGTAATTCCGTCGCCGGGGTGAAGTGTGTGAATCGTCCTTCCCGAATCCGAGAATGAGCAGGAGCACAAAGTCAGAAGCAGTATAAGGGACGTGAGTGTGTGAAAGATTTTTTTCATGTGAATTCCTCGGAAATTTGCGGTGTCAGTCAAGAATCAGACCGTCAATAAAGGAATAGCCGTCGTTTTCGTTAAAGACAGCGGGAACGCCGAGAGCTTTTGAGAGTTCTTCGGGACTCTTTCCGTCAAGGAAGAGGTCGCCGTCGGCGCGAAGGGCGTTTCTCGGGAAAAGCAGCTTTTCACCAAGGTCCAGGCCGCGGCAGGCTTCAATTATGTCACCTGCAGTGAGAAGTCCCGCGACGGTGACGGTATCGCCGAAGAAACGGTTTTGTACGCGTATAACGTTTACTTCAAGTCCCGGGATTTTTTTCTCGGCTTCGCGGCAGACGTCGCTTATCATTCCGTATGCAGCAAAGCCCGTGACTACGCTGAGCTTTCTTTTGAAGCCTTCCGGAACGTCCGGGTCTTCAAGGGCGCGCATTGCCTCGCTTCTGAAGGAGGTCAGCATTCCGACGCCGTCCTCAAGCTGTGAAAATTCGCCGTAGAAGTCTTCGTCCGGAAGTGGGAGCCCCGCTTTTACGTACATTTCGTCGGCAACGTAGAATATTCTCGAACCGTAGCCCCTGAGGCACATATCTCCGAAATCGGTGACCTGTTTTATGACGGCTGCGCATTCTTCGGGACTGTAAAGCGTGAGGGGATAAAGCCCTTCTCTGTGGGCAGTGAGTCCGGCAGGGACGATTGACACGCTGTCGAGGGCGGGATAATAGGATACGAGGTCATTCATAGTCCTGTCGAGCTCCGGCCCGTCGTTGATACCGCGGCAGAGAACGACCTGGGCGCAGATTTTGATTCCGGCGTCGGCAAAACGGCGCAGATATTTCAGGGTGTCGCCGGCAAAACGGTTGTTCATCATTTTGCAGCGCAGCTCGGGATTGGTCGTGTGGACGGAAATATTCATCGGGGAGATGTGCATCTCGATGATTCTGTCGATTTCGTGCTCGGACAGATTCGTCATCGTGATGTAATTTCCGTGCAGGAACGAAAGGCGTGAATCGTCATCCTTGAAATAACAGGATTCTCTCATTCCCCCGGGGTTCTGGTCGATAAAGCAGAATATGCACTTGTTGCGGCAGCTGTGCTTTTCGTCCATAAGAGGAGTTTCAAAGCCGAGCCCTATCTCGGTATCCTCTTCGTCCTTGACTATGAGGGTGTATCTTGCGTGTCCGTTTCTCGTTGTCTTGAGCAGCACGAGCTTTGACGTCATACGGAAACGGTAGTCAAGAACGTCATCTATTTCTCGGCGGTTGACGGAAACGAGCACGTCACCGGTACGCAGACCGTGGCGATACGCCGTGCTTCCCTCTTCAACCTGTGTGATTTTAACCATGTATCTGCCTCAGTTTTGCCATGACGTCGTTCTCTCCTCTGCCGAAATAATCGTGCAGACGGCGGTATTCGTCATATAGCTTTGAATATACTTTGTGTGCCTCTGCGCAAGGACGGTATTCAGCACAGACGGGAACCTTCATCGCTTCAACGGCTTCGTCTATGCTGTCATAGCCTCCGGCGGCCTTCCCCGCAACGGCGGCAGCGTGAATTGCATCGCCGAGAGCCCCGGCCTGCTTGGTTGAGGAAACCTCAATGGGCATTCCGAGAACGTCAGAGAAAAGCTGCATCGTGAAGGGATCCTTGCGGGGGACTCCGCCTGCCGCAATGAATCTGTTGATGTCGATTCCGTGCTCCCTGAAGTTATCGAGTATTATTCTAGTACCGAAGGCCGTTGCCTCGATAAGCGCGCGCATTATGTGCTCCGGCTTCGTCTGAAGAGACATACCGATAAGCATACCGGTCAGTTCGGAGTTTACGAGAATGTTGCGGTTCCCGTTCCACCAGTCAAGGGCAAGAAGTCCGCTTTCACCGGGGTTCAGAGCCGCCGCCTTTTTTATGAGCAGCTGAAGATTTGAAATTCCGAGCGACTTTGCTTCTTCGGCATAATCCGCGGGGCAGATTTTCTCTGCCGCCCAGGCGAAATGGTCACCGAAGCAGGAAAGTCCCGACTCGTAGCTGAAATATCCGGGCATGATTCCGTCGGGAACGCAGCCCATAATGCCGGGAACCTGAACGTATTCACGGCTCATAAGGAAATAGCAGTTTGAAGTGCCGAAGATGCCGAACATATCACCGGCGTTTTTAAGTCCGATGGCAAGACCTCCGACGTGAGCGTCGGGCATGGAAGCGGCAACGGGAATGCCTTCGGGCAGGCCGTAAATTGCCGACGCCTCTTTTGTGACGTATCCGCAGGCCTTTCCGGGCATAACGATATCCCCGGCGAACTTCTTTTCAAAGAGATCGGAGAGCGAGGGATTGAGAGCTTCGAGAAAGTCTTTCGGAACGTACGTGCCGTCGGCCTTGTGATAGCATTCCTTAATAGAGGAAATCACGTATCCGCGGTTGAGCCTGCCTGTCAGCTGAAAGTTCACCCAGTCGGCAGCCTCGATAAAGAGGTCGGATTCGCGGTAAACGTCGGGGGCGCACTCAACTGTCTCCCAGACCTTCGGCAGAAAGAACTCACCGGACATTTTCCCGGAGAAGTTTCCGTCCATCCAAGTGTCACCGCGCTTTTTATATATTTCGTTGATTTTATCCGCATACTTCTGGGCGCCGTGATGCTTCCAGAGCTTGCAGTATGCGTGCTTCTCTTTTGCAAACCTGTCTTCAAAGCAGAGCGGGGTTCCGTCTTTTCTTATCGGTAAGAAGGTCGAACAGGTGAAATCCATGCCGACGCCTATGATGTCCCTCGGGTCGATTCCGGCCTCACGGATTACGCCGGGTATGACGGTCTTCAGCGTATCGAGAAAGTCACGCGGGTCTTCGAGTGCCCAGGATGCCGGCAGTTTTTCGCCGCTTGAAGGCAGATATTCATCGATAACAGCGTGCGCGTATTCTGCCGTACAGGAGGCCAGCTCCCGCCCGTCCGACGTATCGGCAATAACGGCTCTTCCGGAAAGCGTTCCGAAATCCACGCCGAGTGTGTATTTTTTACTCATAATAAATTCCTGAATTCAGAATTATTTGCTTTCGAGCATGGTGCACGAGAATCCCCATACGCGCCATTCGCCGCGGTAAACGACCTGAAGAACGTTCATCGTGACGCTGACGGTACTTACGTTGCCCGCAACCGTCGTTTCAGTGACGGTCGTGACCTTTCCGTTTCCGTCAAGAACCTTTTTCTCGGTCGTTTCAAACTTATCTCCGCGAACGACATCAGCCCTTACGACGCAGCTGACGCAATTATCCGTATACGCAATATAATCCGTGACCTCGGTGTTTTTGATTTCAAAAGCGCCGTAGGGCTGCATCATATTTACCGTACGTGCGGATTCAAGCATGCTCATATATCCTGAGGTGCCGGATACTGTGACGTTTATCAGGGATTCGAGGTTTTTCTCGAAGGTTTCCATATTGCCGGGATTGCCGAAGGCTCCGCCGTCGCAGAGATATTCGACGTAATCACCGAAGAAGCTGATTGCGCCTTCCGTAATCGCGCTGCTGTAAGTTTCATTATCGGCATATGGCAGGTCGTATTCCCAGAGTGCGCGGTATCCCGTCACCGTTGAAGAAGCAGGAGTGAGAAGGTTTCCCTTGTACGTAACCGTAACGACGGGCAGGGCAAGATAGCCCGTGAGAACGTATTTGTCAAAATCCGGTACGGCATTGTCGGCGGCGTCAAGCTCGGTGACGTCGTAGGTTCCGAGGACTGTGGCTCCGCGGCCTATTTCAACCGCAGTCGGTCCTTCGGGGCTGAGATATTCATTCCCTATCGTTCTTCCGTTGACGGTAACGGCTGAACCTGACGGCGCAAGAATTGTGACCGTATATTTGCATCCGGCGGGGACGTTGAAAACGTAATTTCCGTTATCCGAAGATTTCAGAGTAAGCTCTTCGTTTCCGACGCTTGCCGTTACGGGTGTATCTGAGAATAGTCCCTTCACGGTCCAGACTGCCAGCATAGGCAAAGTTCCCGTTCCTCCGTCGTCAAGCTCGCCGAGCTCGCCGGAAATATATTCGCGGGACGCCCAGCTTTCGTCAAGCATAGTTTCTCCGACGAAGGCGTTAACCCCGGCGGGGACGGTCACCTTGATTGTGTGAGTCTTTTCTTCGGGATATTCGAACCAGAATACGCGTTTTTCTTCGTCACTTACAAGACTCAAAGCACAGCCGTCAAGACTTGCCGTAAGTTCCGGAACGTAGTACAGGTCGTCAAAGACAAGAGTCGTGCAGCAGGCAAGTGCCTCTGTTTCACCGGGACTTCTTCCGGGATATACCGTTTTATCTGTTTTTTCAGCGGGCTCGGGGTTCGCAACACCGTTTACCGTATATTCTGCCCCTTCGGGGATAATAATTGTCGTCAGAGGGAAGTCCATTCCGAAAAAACTCATATCGAAATCGACGTGCTCTATTTCGTAGGTTCCGAGACCGAGCGTTCCGCCTTCTATTGCATGGAAGTAAACGTCGGCAAAATGGACCCCGTCGGAAAACAGCATAAATGCGTCTTCCCCGTTTTCGCTTTCAAGAGGCAGAAAGCTTGCGTTTTCAACGTTGAAGGAGGGGGAAAGCACCTGATAGGCAAGCTCGCCTGCCTTTTCGTATTCGGCATAGCTTCCGGCGAACCAGCGGCGTAAAAACTTCTGCCAGCCGTCCTTATCGGTTGAAGCGACCAGATTTTCCATATAGTTTTCGGGATAGTCGCCGCTTGACAGATCGACGTATCTCCACAGAACAGCAGCCGACGTCAGAATCAGAAGGAATATTACGACGCCGTAGATAATCAGTCCCTTCACGAAACGGCTTGCGCGCGGATTGCGTTTCTTTGCTTTTACGTAACCGTAATACCGGCTCATTGCATATTCGCGTGTACCGTCACCGTCGCGCTCGGAAAGCGGACCTTCTTTCTTTTTCCTGCCGGGCTTTGACGAAATGGTCTTCATTTCCGAACTGCGGTCGACTTTCCGGTCGAAAATCTGCTCGGCAGATTGGGCTTTCGGTTCGGCTTTCGGTTCGGCCTTCGGTTCGGCCTTCGGTTCGGCTTTGGGCTCGGCTTTGGGCTCCATCCTCGTTTCGATCTTCGTTTCCTGCTGTATGCCGGTCTTTTCCGCAGCCTTAATTTCTGCCATTATTCCTTTGGCAGTCGGGGCCTGCTGCTTCTTTTCTTCAGCGGCCTTCGTCTTTATATTCTCATTCATATTGAATTCTTTTTCAGAGCTCATTTTGCGGCCTCCGTCCCGGCGGCAGTGAGAGAATAGCCGGGCATATCCTTGCTTCCCGCCCTCAGGGAAGCGTTGACGTACAGCCCACCCTTCAGTTTAAGAGCGGCGGCGTTCTGTGCACCGTAGCTGTACATTATCGAGGCCATTTCGTCATACGTGATTCCGCAGGGATAAAAGCCCGCGGAGCCCGCCGTGAAAATCAGCACGGTTCCGTCTTCTCTCTGTCCGATTGCGGCGCGTGATGCGTATCCCCCGCCGAGTGAAGAACAGGGTACGCCTCCGTTTACAAGCACTCTGTCAGCGGAAATGCCCCAGAGATAAGCGGCGTTTGCGGCATCGACGACTGTCGTCGCACCGATGTGAAGCTTTCCGTCCTGCGTCTGTCCGACGAAGCAGTATTTCTCAAGGCCGCCCTCCCCGGCATAGCTGAGACAGTTGTTAAAGAAAACCGCGTCGACGTATCCGTCAAGTCCGAGGGAAATTCTTCCGGACTGAACCCCTGCCTGGTTTTCTGCAAGCATCAGAGATGAGGATGAAACCTCAATAATAAAGCCCTGCCAGCCGTCACCTTCAAGTGCGGTTCCGCCGGCACAGGTTTTGTATTCACGCGTTCCGTTTTCGTTTTCAAAGCTCTCTTCGGGAGGATAATACAGCTTTGATGCGGCTATTTCATCGCTTGTAAAAAACACGCCGGTAAAGAGTGAATTTTTCTCGGTCATGGTGGCACAGAGGCGCTTTGCAAAGCTTCTGTACGGACCTCTTGCCGCAACGAAGCACAGCGCGAAAACCGCAAGGCACGCAAGTGCCGCGGTCACCCCCGCCGTCACGTGGATCTTGAACCCGCGCGTCAGTGTTTTATTTTTATGATACGTTACACGACTCATATGGAACCCCGTATTCAGTCAATAAAAACCCATAATAATAGATATTATATAATATCATAAAAAGAGAAAGATGTCAATAAAAATCGTGAGTCCCAAGTTTGACAGGATCATATTT
>DCGL01000022.1 GCA_002314565.1 Clostridiales bacterium UBA1779 | reverse complement strand
AAAACCTCCTTCGCTGATACGAATGTCAGTGACTATGTGGTTTATTCTTACACGGTCACCGCTGTCAGGAATCAGAAAGAATCGGATAAGGATCCTGCGGGTGTGGTTGGACATACCTGCGCGCCGATTATTTCTTACCTCTCTGTTCATGATGAAACCCCTGAGCATTTCGTCATCAGCGGTTCTGTCACCCGTGAGGAGTTGGTTTCGTCTGTCTGTCTCGCCATCTGGTCCTTTGGCGACGGCACCGTAGACAATGCTACATACGAGTACCCGAACTCGCAGGACGACCTTCGCTGGTATACGGTTTACCTTTCCGGAAACGTTTTTTCGCTCACGGTTGATGTTTCGAATCATAAAGGTGATCACGGCTACTATAATATTCACGCCTATCTCGTTTCCGAAACCGGCAGTATCTCCTCCGAATGTACGACCGCCATGTCTTATGTTCCGGATTACTACTTGGAAGCTCCTGTCATTCCGACAAATCCGATATCCGGGTCTGGAGGGGATATCGTTTTTATCCAGTCCCAAGGATTAGGAGAGGCGACGCTCCTCTACTCGCGTGGATCTGGCGTTCTCATTGACTGCGGAAGTTGCGAATATGCAGAAGATGTCGCGAATGCTATCGAGGCCTATGGGTTAAAATCGGTCGATGTTATTCTAACACATAGTCACGCAGACCATTGTGGCGGCCTTCAGTACCTTATGAACCGCGGCCTGGTGAAAAGCATTACAACAAACAGCTATTATACACGTTACTATTTCGATCAGGTTATTTTCGAAGAAACCATAAAGCTGGCGAAGACGCTGCATGTTCCAATCCGTTCCTATCCGTCGGAGCCCGGAAATGTTCTGACAGTCGGAGATATAACCATATCGCTGATAGTCCCTGTGAAAACCTGGAATTTCCAGCCGTCCGCATTGGGCAATGATGATTCCGTCTGGCTTAAGGTCAGCTGTTTCGGTTACTCTCTTCTGATGTTCGGCGATGCCGAGATTCAGGCGCAAAACGAGGTCCTCGCTTCAGGCGTTTCGCTGAAGGCAGACTTCCTGAAGGTTCCGCACCACGGCCGTCCCAATGCCTACTCTAGCACCCTATATTCCGCCGTCAACTGTAAGGCCGCCTTTATTACCGACGCCGGTTCCGGATTCCCGGTTTCGAGTATGCCGGTCACCAGCTTGTCCAAACGTTTTTCCATCTATTCCACCTCATCAGACGGAACGACTGTCCTTCGCCTCAAACAAGGAAGCTACAGCATCCATACGTTGGCGCCTGTTATCGCTGCGATTCGCGAAGACGAAGAAAGACGTGTCCGGGAGCTTGCAGAAGCCGAGGCGAAACGAAAAGAAGAAGAACGGTTAGCAAAAGAAGCGAGAGACGCAGCAGCGCGCGCCGAAGCCGCCCGCATCGCGGAAGAACAGCGGTTAGCAGAAGAGCAGCGGTTAGCGGAAGAACAGCGGTTGGCGGAAAAACGCCTTCTCACAAGGATTCATTTAAACGACAAGCTGTTCCGACAGAAGCAGAACGTTAAGTTGTTTATTATCTCCTACGCCGGAGTAAGCCTGTATCGTCCATAAATACGCTAACGGCGGTCAATACTTTATTCCCTATAGTTCTTTAACCCACTATTACTCCTTTATGCGAAAAAAAAGATCCCGCGCCTCGCGCAGGATCTATTTTTGATTTTAGTCTTCTTATGCGGAGATGGCCGGCTGGTCTTCCAGCCCGACAACTTCCATCAGCATATCAGCGATTTCGCCCGGGCTCTCAAACATGCCGTCTTCCAGCCAATAGCTCAGCGTATCCTGGAATGCGCCGGCGAGATACCAGGTATAATACTTCTGCGGAACTGACGGCGTTTCAAGCTTGTACGCGCCAAACAGTTCGGCCAGGTAATTGCGGAAGTAGGCGGTGAACATACCGACATTCTCTGCCTTCATTAAAATACGGACACTATGCGCATTCTCTTTCAGGCGCGCATACTGTAAAGTCAGGGAGTCTCTTAAGTCCGGCTGACCATTGTCGCTGTTTCCGATCTCCTGATTTTTCAGACGATCGAAGATACTGCCGCAAAGAGCTTCCATCAGATCCTCTTTACCCTCAAAATGAGCGTAAAAAGTGCTGCGTCCGACATCAGCTTCGTCAATGATGTCCTGAACCGTAATCTCAGAGAAACGGTTGTTCTGGAGCAGCTTAATAAACGCCGCCAAAATGGCGACTCTCGTCTTCTTTTGTCTTCTATCCATTTTTTAATCCTCCATAAGTTTTTCTTCCTGCGTTTTGGCGGTGGCAGAAAGCATGCCCTTTTCGAACGGTCTCTGAATTGGCGGTCAGAGCGCATTCAATAGTAGACAACTTGTTTGGTAATGCCTATTATTAGCACTTTTCTTTTTTTTGTCAAGAAAACGGGGTCCAAAAAGGCCCCGTTTCACAGTTATTTTAAACTTTTAACACATTCTGTATGAAAACGGACACAAACAGGTTTTTCCTTCAGCCAAGCGAAGCCGTAACCGGCCAGCCGGGCGAGATGCTCAACCTTGGAAGACTTCCCGGTCAGCACATTGACATAACTGCCGCTGTCACGGAACGAGAAGATCTGTTCTTCCCCGCTAAAGTTAAAGAATCCATACAGTTTATGGCCGTTTTTGTAGCGGCCCATTCCGAACACAGCGCTGTTATCGGTCTGCACCGTCCAGATGTCCGCATCCGCATCGAACACGCAATTCTCCGCGCGAACCGAGTCCATCCGGTCCTTTTCCGTCCCGAGGGCAATGCCGCTCGTCATCCGAAGGCATGCGGCGAGCAGCTCTTCTGCTTTCTTCGCATCTTCGTTTTTCGGAAGAATCTTCATTCTTCCATCCTCGCTTTTTTCGGCTTTCCAGTCGCTTTTCTTCGAGTTCCGGTAAAACCCCTCTAAAAAATCAAGATGGCTTTCGCGCTTCATGTTAAGCATTTCGAGATAGTCAAAATCGAGCTGCCACGTGAAGCCTTCGCGCAGGTCACGAAGGTACGTGCAGCGTTTCGCTTCTCCTGCCAGCCGGTTTTCGAGCCGGTCTAACAGCCGTACGTCTTTCGTCGCCAAGGTGTGCCAGAACGTCGGAATAAACTGAAGGTCCTCGACGAGGTGACATTCCGGCTTGTCCGGACTTCCGAAACAGCTGCTCCCATTTCCTAAGGGTTTGCAAAGGAGAAGGACTCCCGGGCAGACGAGGTCATTGACGATACGGAACATCCGAATCAGGCTGTGCAGGCGGTTTTCGTTCTGCCACCCGGTCCCCGGAATCTGAAAGAGCGTCTCCGCTCCGGATAAGCAGACGATAACTGCCCCTGCTGTCGTTTTTTCCAGGAACTCCGCCGCTTTCCGGCCAAACCACCCCGGCGTTTCAGGGGACCATAAAGCAAGTTCCGCAACCATAACCTCATCGCCGATAAACCGCTGCATGTCGGCTTTCTTATACCATGCCGGATTGTTTAGCAGAAGCTCATCCCTTTTCTTAAGGTTCGCGGGACGGTTCCGATAAGCCTCTTTCAGCATAGAAAGAAGCGCCTCCCAGCCCTCGAGGTCACCAGGATATAATTCAAAGAACAGCCATTTCAGTTCGTCCTGATATCGATCCATCCGTACAGAAAAGGCATTCATCATAATTCGTTCTCCTTGTCTTTAGTATCTCGCCGTCAGCAGAATCTGCCAAGCGGAGTAATCCCCCGCCGCATTCGGGACATAAATCCCGCGGGCTTGAAGAGCTTTCCCTGTCATCGTTTTCTCCGTCAGGAAAAGAGCTTTTTCCTGTCCGGAAAGCTTCTCTGTCTGTCCGTTATCAATCAGCGAAATCTCATACTCCTGTTCCGGCAGCAGTCCCTGCGGACGAACATAATGGACCATCTGATTCGGATGAACCTGCGTATATACCGCCGTGATCAATGCCTGCGCTCCGTCTTTCGAAACGACTTCCCAAACAACACAGTCCTCTTTCGCGCCGGTCAGACGGAAATAATCGCCCTCGCGGATCAGCGGATTCAAGCGGTCAAACAGCTGAATCTCCTCTCGTACTGATTCTTTCTCTTCCTCCGAGAGCTTGTTCGGGTCCAATTCATACCCAAACGTTCCTGACATAGCCACCGCAGCTCGCGTGTAAATCGGCGTGGCGCGTCCTGTCTGATGATTCGGCGAAGCCGAAACATGCGCGCCCATCGTATTTGTGGGGTAGAAGAAGGAGGTGCCGTACTGAATCGACAGACGCTCAATCGGGTCGGTATCATCGCTCGTCCAGATCTGCGGTGTGTAATAGAGCATTCCATAGTCAAAACGGGCGCCGCCGCTCGAGCAGCCTTCGATCAGAAGCTCGGGGAAGCGCGTCAGAAGGTTCTCTAACACACGATAGGTCCCGAGGACAAAGCGGTGCGCAAACTCTCCCTGCCGTTCTGCCCGGAGCGATGCCGTATATTTATCGCAAAGATTACGGTTAAAATCCCATTTTAAATAGGTGGCGCCGGATTCGGAAAGCACCTTGCTGATAATCGAAATCAGATACTCCTGAACATCCGCGCGGCTCATGTCGAGCAGCAGCTCATACCGGCATAAGCTCGGCTCTCTTCCGGGAACCTGTACAGCCCAACCCGGATGAGCACGGAACAGATCGCTGTCTTCGCTGATAGTTTCCGGTTCAAACCAGATGCCAAACCGGAGTCCTAAATCACGGATCTCTTTCCCGAGTTCGCCGATGCTGCATCCTAGTTTCTTCTCGTTCGGTGTCCAGTCGCCTAATCCTGACCGGTCGTTGTCGCGTTTTCCAAACCAGCCGTCGTCCATTACAAGCATTTCAATACCGTTTTCTTTTGCTTTTCGGGCAATATCAATGAGCTTTTCGGTGTTGAAATCAAAATATGTAGCTTCCCAGTTGTTGATGAGAATTGGACGCATCTGTTTTTTGTATTCGCTGCGAATTAAGTGTTCGCGGTACAAGTCGTGGAAAGTCTGACTCATTTTGTTCAAACCTTTATCGCTGAAAGTAAGAACAGCCTGAGGTGTATTGAAAGTTTCGCCAGGATTAAGCTTCCAGCAGAAGTTTTCAGAATTAATTCCCATTACAACGCGAAGATTGTTGAACTGATTCAGCTGAGCGTCTGCAACAAAGTTTCCGCTGTAGATAAAATTAAAGCCGTATACGTTTCCATTGTTTTCATCAGCGTTTTTATCAAGAATTGCCATAAAACAATGTTCCTGATGACTTGTTTCGCCTCGCATACTCACAACGCCCTGTTTACCAAGATGCACAGGATGTCTTTCAATATGTCTTTCCCGTGCCCATGAACCGTGCAAAGTCAAAACATCAAAGTTCTGGTTATCCATATCGATACAGGCAGAAAGGGCTTTTTTAATAAAAACTGGAGCAGTTCCTTTTTTATTGATGATTCTTGTGTGACGGACAATGGCGTTGATTTTTTCAAAAACAGTGTAAACAAGAACAACTTCTACACCAAGAACAGCATCAAAAGTTGTGATTTCAAGAGTTTTACATTCAGATTTATCTGCAAAAACGGCAGGAAGTCCTTCAATTGGATTAGCTCCGTCAAAAATTTTGTGGCTGACATATTTTAATTCAACACCATTGCGGTTTTCTGAATTTGAAATTGCCAGTGCAGATTCACGGAAGTCGCCTAAACCTTCAGTTGGAAGTTCCTGTGGGAAAAAGTCTAAGAAAGTGTGCTTTTCGCGGAAAACAGGTGTGTAAGCGCCAAAAAAATCGTTGCAGCGTGTGAGATAAGTCAAATCATCATCACCAACTTTTTTTCCATAATAAGAATGACCAATCCATCCGCGGGAAATACAGATTGCATAAGTTGAATCTGGAGTATCAAGACGGAATGTGTTTGTCTTTTCGTTGAAAGAAATCATAAAAAACCTCTAATTTCTTAATAAAAATTATTACCTTTTGTAACTATAACAAGGTTTAGGAGTTTCTTCCACAGAAGATTTTAAGGAAAGTTGCCGATTAATAATATATAAACAAATTGTTATTTTATGAGATAGGGTATATCATAAAATATATAAATAATAGGGAAATTATGAAAAAGAGTTTTATTTTTGTTGCTTTTCTGATGGCGGTGATGACAACATCTGTTTTTGCGGCCAGTGAAAGTGATCTTGTCGACAGATATTTTGAAAAAGCCAGCACTTTTTATCACAATAATGACACGACAAACGCATACAAATATATCTGTATGTTTTTTAAATTGATTAAATCTGATGAAGAAATTAAAGACAAAAAGTATTACGCAGATTTTGAGAGTATTGTTCCAGAAATCTTCCGCAGTGAACTTGAATTGCTTATTGCCCAGAATCAAAAGGATTTGGGGGTAACAGGGGAAATCAGCAGAAATATTGAAAAAATGACTTTTCTTACCAAGGTTGATAAAAATCTTTTGCAGGATTTGTCTTTTAAAGTGAACAATATTTCTGACAGTCAGAAGCTGAACGTAAAAGCCGGCGATAGTTTTAATTATGCTAAGATTGCCGATGTGACTTTTTACTCCAAAACCGGCGTTTATATCAAGGAAATTGTTCCTACAACAAGCGATTACAAGGAAATGCTCCCATCTTCTGCAAAATATTGCCGCATTACAGTTTCTTACGAAGATGATAACAAGGTGATGCGTGATATTTACGTTTATACAAAAGAAAATGATGAAATATCGTTGAAAAATAAAAAAGGCGAGTATTTCGGAAAGATTGAAAACTTCTATTTGAATGAGTTTAATGTTCGTGTAAGTGTTGAATAAGCAGCTTCACGAGGATTTTCATATTTTCAGATAAAAAAAGCCGTGGTGAACAATTTCAATTTGTCAGCCACGGCTTTCTTGTTTTTAGTTTAGATTTATTTTACTAAATCTGCTAAATCCTATTCCCAGATTTTTCCCTGAACGAAAGTCTGATTTCTATCTGCACCTACAGAAATGATACCACACTTAGTTCCTGTGAAATCTTCGATGAATTCGATATATTCTTTTGCTCCCTTTGGAAGTTCGTCGTAAGAAGTACATTTTGTGATGTCTTTCTTCCAGCCTGTGAACTTCTTCAAAACTGGTTTAGCTCTGTTCAATTCTGGAATTGAAGCAGGGAAGTCTGTAACGATTTTTCCGTCAATGTCATAAGCAACACAAGCTTCAATTTCGTTCA
>DCGL01000058.1 GCA_002314565.1 Clostridiales bacterium UBA1779 | reverse complement strand
GGAAAATGGATACCGCTTGAGCAGGTCAGAAGCGACTGCGGCGTATCCCGCGACGGTTCCAACGCGAAAAACATAGTAAAAGCCGCCATGCACTATGGACTTACCGTAAAGGCATACAGGTTTGAGCCCGAGGACGCAAGGGAACACGCCACCTTTCCCTGCATAATACACTGGAATTTCAACCATTTCGTTGTATTGAAGGGCTTCAAGGGGAACTATGCTCTTTTGAACGACCCGAGCAGAGGCGACGTAAAGGTTGACTTGCAAACCTTCGACGAGTCATTCACCGGCGTATGTATAGTATTTGAACCGGGTGAAAACTTCGAGCCGTCAGGAAAGAAGAAAACTACCTATGATTACATAAAAGACCGTTCCAAGGGTCTCGGACCGCTGGTTGCCTTTATCGTGCTCACCACCTGTATATCCTCCCTGCTGTCCATAATATCTCCGGGCTTCACCCGTGTTTTCTACGACCGTCTGCTTACCGGACAGAACCCCGAATGGGCAAAGGGCTTTTTGATATTCTTTATATGTTTTTCCGCATTTCAGATACTTATTTCCCTGCTTAACACCACGAAATCCCTGAAAATCAACGGAAAAATGGCTGTTATCGGCTCATCAACCTTTATGTGGAAGATACTCCGCCTGCCTCTGGACTTTTTCTCGCAGCGGATGGTCGGCGATGTGCTTTCAAGACAGGGTTCAAACTCCGGTATTGCAAATACTATCGTCAATACCATTGCGCCGCTGGTGCTTAATACGGGCATGATGGTGTTCTACCTCATCGTTATGATACGATACAGCGTTGTGCTTACCGCGGTGTCCATCGTTTCCACCCTGGTAAACATGGGCTTTTCCATGTATCTGTCCCAAAAGCGTATCAACGCCACCCGTATTTCCATGCGTGATTCGGGCAAACTTTCTTCCACCACCATGGCGGGAATTGAGTCCATTGAAACCATAAAATCCGCAGGCGCGGAGGACGGATTCTTTGCCAAATGGACAGGTTATCAGGCTTCCGCCCACGACGGACAGATACAGTACAACAAAATAAGCGCATATTGGGGTATGATCCCCCAAGCAGTATCTACCATATGCAGCCTTTCCATCACAACCATAGGTCTTTATCTCACAATGAAGGGCGAATTTACCCTTGGTATGATAACCGCATTTCAGGGGTATTTAAACGGCTTTTTATCCCCTGCAAATATGCTTATTTCCGCAGGTCAGACCTTGCAGGAAATGCGCACCGAGATGGAGCGTATCGACGACGTTATGCGCTACCCCGTAGATTTTGTTTTTGACAGGGAAAACGAAAAAGAGCCTGAAAGTTATGACAAGCTTTCTGGAAATCTTGAGATGAAAAACGTCACATTTGGTTATTCAAAGCTTGCAGACCCCCTTATCCGCGATTTTAATCTTACTCTTAAACCCGGCAGCCGCGTTGCGTTTGTCGGCTCATCAGGCTGCGGCAAATCCACCCTTTCAAAGCTTATATGCGGACTTGTGCGTCCGTGGAGCGGCGAAATTCTCTTCGACGGCAAGCGCATTGAGGAAATCGACCGCAGTATCTTCACAAGCTCCGTTGCGGTGGTAAATCAGGATATTATTATTTTCGAGGATACTATACGCAACAACGCAAAAATGTGGGATGAATCCATAGAGGACTTCGAGGTAATTATGGCGGCACGCGACGCGCAGATACATGAGGATATTATGCAGCGCGAAGGCGGCTACGATCATGTACTGTCCGAAGGCGGCAAGGATTTTTCAGGCGGTCAGAAGCAGCGCATGGAAATTGCCCGTGTGCTTGCACAGGATCCCACCATTTGCATACTTGACGAAGCAACAAGCGCACTTGATGCAAAAACAGAGTTCGATGTAATAAAAGCCATCCAGGATAGAGGCATTACCTGCATTATCGTGGCTCACCGTCTTTCCACCATAAGAGACTGCGACGAGATTATCGTTCTGGATAAAGGTCTTGTTGTGGAACGTGGCACTCACGATGAACTTATGAAACATAACGGACATTACACCAAACTTGTGACAAGCGATTAGGAGACAATATGGGGTGGCTCGACGAACAAATACAACAGCGTAAAGTGCGTGACGAAGATCTGTTTTCGGAGTCTATTGAAGATATTGCCGGTGCTGTTACCGGCAAACTGAAAAAAGGCACCGATGACGAAATAGGCACCGACGCTATTTTAACTATACTTAAATCCTTCGGTTACAGAAGCAAGGGAGAAGTCCCCCAAAGCGTAACCGACTTTAACGATCGGCTTTCATACCTGTGCAGACCATTCGGCCTTATGTACAGGCGTGTACACATGACGGAAAACTGGTGGAAGGACTGCATAGGTCCCATACTTGCCTTCCGTGCAGACGACGGAACCGCGGTAGCTCTCCTGCCCGACGGCTTCGGATATCATTTTATGCGTGACGGAAAAAGGGTTAAAATCAGTAAAAAGAACTGCGATGAATTTACACAGGACGCATACTGCTTCTATAAGCCTTTCCCCAACAGGAAACTTAACCCCATCGACCTTGTAAAGTATGCGTTGTTCACAAGAAGCGTGAAGGATATGGTGTATATTTTATCCTTCATGGGAATTGCCACGCTTGTCGGACTTCTTTCCCCGAAGCTGTCATATTTCATGTACAGCGAAGTCATCGAAAGCGGTTCTGTAACCTTGCTTCTTTCCACGGTATTTTTCTACCTGTGTTTAAGCCTGTCGCAAATGCTATTCGGTCAGTTCCAGTCAATGTACGACAGCATTATTGTAACCAAAATGGATATTGCGGTAAAAGCGGCAACAATGATGCGCATTTTATCCCTGCCCGCAAGCTTTTTCCGCAAATATTCCTCCGGTGAGCTTGCAAACCGTGCAAGCTATCTTACATCTCTGACCCAATCACTTATGAGTATAGTATTCGACACGGGACTTAGCTCCCTGTTCTCACTTGCATATATAAGCTCGATTTTCAAGTTCGCTCCGGGACTTGTCGTTCCCGCTCTCATTATTATCTGCGTGACCATCGCATTCTCCATTTTTCTCACCTTCACACAGCAGAGGCTCACAAAGGAGAGCATGGAGATAAACGCAAAGGAAGCCGGCATGACATACGCAATGGTGTCAGGCGTCCAGAAAATCAAGGTCGCAGGCGCGGAAAAGCGTGCCTTCGCACGATGGGCAAAGCTTTACGCAAAAAAAGCGGCAAGAAGTTACAGCCCGCCTACCTTTGTAAGAATAAACAGCGTTATTTCAATGATGATCTCCACCTCCGGCACTATTGCGATGTACTTTTTTGCCATTAAAACAGGGGTAAATATGGCAGAATATACAGCATTTACCGCGGCATACGGCATGGTATTCGGCGCGTTTTCATCGCTTGCTTCCCTTGCGACTACCTATTCAAGCATAAAGCCTGTTTTCGACATGGCAAAGCCTATTATGGACTGCATGCCTGAGGTTACGGAAAACCGTGAAACGGTGACAAAGATAAGCGGCAAAATCGAGCTTAACAACGTCACCTTCTCCTATGACGAAAACTCCCCCACCATCTTCGACAATCTTTCACTCACCATTCAGCCTAACCAGTACATTGCCATTGTCGGCAAAACAGGCTGCGGCAAATCCACCCTTGTACGACTGCTGCTTGGCTTTGAAACCCCGAAAAAAGGCTCCATCTACTACGACGGCAAAGATATAAAATCACTCGACCTTAAATCCCTGCGTCAGAAAATCGGCGTTGTCATGCAGGACGGCAAGTTGTTCCAGGGCGATATTTTCTCAAATATCACCATTTCCGCGCCGTGGCTCACTCTTGACCAGGCATGGCGCGCGGCTGACCTTGCGGGAATTGCCGAGGATATTGAAGCTATGCCGATGGGTATGCACACCCTTATTTCCGAAGGAGCAGGCGGCATTTCCGGCGGTCAGAAGCAGCGCCTTTTAATTGCCCGCGCCATTGCGTCAAATCCGAAGGTTCTGATTTTCGATGAAGCAACCTCCGCACTCGATAATATAACCCAGAAAAAAGTCTCGGACGCCCTCGACACGCTCCATTGTACGAGAATCATAATTGCCCATCGTCTTTCCACCATCCGTCATTGTGACCGCATCATCTATTTGGAGGACGGAACAATCAAAGAGGACGGCACTTATGACGAGCTTTTGGCTATGCAGGGTAAATTTGCAGAGCTTGTCGAAAGGCAGCGTCTTGATACATAGATTTTCCGGAAATCACCTACCCTTCAACGTTTTCAGTCGTATATAAAATATAAAATATAACCAAAAAAAGAAAAAGGAGACTAACACCATGTCAGACAAAAAAAATCTTGAAATCAACATTGACGAGCTGGACAAAGTAACAGGCGGCGCAGCATCATCTGAATACCTGCCCGCAGACCACGGAAGATGGGTCGGCAAATATCATACAGAAGCTTATATAGGCAGGATTCTGTATTTTGTTCTCGACAATTGCCCTTGGTATTATTTCATCGGCAGACTTACAAGGTCGTGGGAATACGAAAACCATTCCTTCTCAACCAAACGAGTTTATGACATTAATGTTTTATGGGTTAGTGATGAATTAATTGATGTTTACTGCTATACCGAGAGCTCATATAGGGAAATGGATGTTATACCGGGCAGATCGCTGCATCGCGCAAGTTCAGATGTGATCACCGCATTTGAGTACAACGGCACGCAGTATTCTTAATAAAGGAGACTAACATCAATAACAGATAAGAAAGATATGGAAAAATGCCTGCCTACAAAAATGCGGCACTGTTTTAGCTGATTATTGAAAAAAGTGTGCTGCGCATTATTGAAAAAGGCTGTTTAAGCCGACGGATTTTGTTCCGACGGCTTAAACAGCCACTTTTTATTGCAGTTATTTAATATGATATTAAGGTCTGTGTTTGCCAAATGTGCTTACGCAGCCTTTTTGTTTTTATTTAATCGTCGTTGTGTTTTCCTTGCGGATGACGTCGTGGGCGCCGCCCTCGACGATGGAGGTGGCGGAAACGAGGGTGAGAACTGCCTTTTCCTGAAGCTCCGGAATGGTGAGAGCTCCGCAGTTGCACATGGTGGAGCGGACCTTGGAAAGAGTCATTGCGACATTGTCCTTGAGACGTCCGGCGTAGGGAACGTAGGAATCAACTCCTTCTTCGAAGGAAAGCTTCTTCGCTCCGCCCATATCGTATCTCTGCCAGTTGCGGGCACGGGCCGAGCCTTCGCCCCAGTACTCTTTGTAGTAGGTGCCGCCGATGCTGACCTTGTTTGAGGGGGATTCGTCAAAGCGGGCAAAATATCTGCCGAGCATTACGAAATCCGCACCCATTGCAAGGGCAAGGGTGATGTGATGGTCATATACTATACCGCCGTCAGAGCAGACGGGGATGTAAATACCAGTTTCTTCGTAATATCTGTCTCTTTCGGCACAGACGTCGATTAGCGCCGTCGCCTGTCCGCGTCCGATACCCTTGGTTTCTCTGGTGATGCAGATTGAACCGCCGCCGATACCGACCTTGATGAAGTCGGCTCCGCACTCGGCGAGGAAGCGGAATCCCGCTGCGTCAACGACGTTTCCGGCTCCGACCTTTACGCTGTCGCCGTACTTTTCGCGGATCCAGGCAATGGTGAATTTCTGCCAGTCCGAGAAGCCTTCGGATGAGTCTATGCAGAGAACGTCTGCCCCGGCTTCGAGCAGGGCGGGAACGCGCTCGGCATAGTCGCGGGTGTTGATACCTGCGCCGACTATGTATCTCTTTGAAGAGTCGAGAAGCTCGGCGGGGTTGGACTTGTGCTGTTCATAGTCCTTTCTGAAGACCATATAGCAGAGCTTTCCGTCTTTATCAATAATTGGAAGCGAATTGAGCTTGTTGTCCCAGATAATATCGTTTGCAACCTTAAGCGTGGTTCCCTCTTCGGCCCAGATAAGCTTTTCAAAAGGAGTCATAAACGTATAGACCGGTGTATCCGGGGACATACGGCTGACACGGTAATCACGGCCGGATACTATACCGACGAGCTTTCCGTTCGGGGTTCCGTCGTCGGTTACGGCCATCGTGTTGTGACCGGTGCGTTCTTTGAGTGCAACGACGTCGGCAAGCGTGTCGGTGGGTTTTATATTTGAATCGCTGGTAACGAAGCCGGCCTTGTAGCTCTTTGCGCGTCGTACCATTGCGGCCTCGTCTTCAACGGACTGAGAACCGTAAATGAAGGCAACGCCGCCCTCTTTGGCAAGAGCAACAGCCAGTCTGTCGCCTGAAACGGCCTGCATGATGGATGAAATCATAGGTATGTTCATCGTAATGGCAGGAGTTTCCCCTTTTTTGTATTTTACAAGAGGAGTCTTAAGGCTCACGTTGGCGGGTATGCACTCACTTGAGGAATAACCGGGAATGAGCAGATACTCGTTAAAGGTATGTGAGGGTTCGTTGATGAATTTAGCCATAGTATGATTTTGTCCTTCCTTTTTGCGTAAACAGCCCGAAGGAAAAACCGTCAGGCTGTTTACGTTTATGCTTTCTTAATTATTTGAAATATCTGACTGCCGAAGCAAACATATTTATATTATACTCTCCGGCAACGTTTTTGTAAAGATATTTTCCGATTCTCTCGCTGTGACCCATCTTTCCGAAGACTCTTCCGTCGGGGGACAGAATTCCCTCGATGGCAAGAACGGAATTGTTCGGGTTGAAGCGGATATCGTCGGTGGGATTTCCGTCAAGGTCGACGTACTGCGTTGCGACCTGACCGTTTGCGGCAAGGGCAAGAGCCTGCTCTTCACTGACGTAAAATCTTCCCTCTCCGTGTGATACGGGGACGGAGTATATATCCCCGACCTTTGTATCGGCAAGCCAGGGCGAATTGTTCGATGCCACGCGTACGCGGACTATCTTCGACTGATGGCGGCCGATTGTGTTGAAGGTCAGAGTCGGGCTGACGGCTGAGGGCTCGGTTATTTTACCGTAGGGCAGCAAGCCGAGCTTGATAAGAGCTTGGAAGCCGTTGCATATACCGCAGCACAGACCGTCGCGTCGGTCAAGCAGATTGCCGACCTGCTCGGAAACGAGGGCGTTGCGCATAAAGGCAATGATGAACTTTGCAGATCCGTCGGGTTCGTCGCCGCCGGAGAAACCTCCGGGCAGGAAGAGCATCTGGGATTCAGACAGGCGCTTTGCAAACCTTTCGGCGGAAGAGGCAATTCCGTCCTGAGTCAGGTTGTTGATGACGAATATTTCTGCTTCTGCACCGGCGTCACTGACCGCTTTTGCGGAATCGAATTCGCAGTTGGTTCCGGGAAAAACGGGAATAAGCACGCGGGGCTTTGCGCACTTAACGGCAGGAGCGGAAAGAATCTTCTTTTTTGCTTCAAAAGCGGTATAGAGTTTGCTTTCATTCCCTTCGAGAGTCGGATACACTTCTTCGAGCCTGCCCTCGTACAGTCTGTCGAGTTCGGCAAGCTCTATTTTCTTACCGGCATATTCTATTGTGCCGCTGTCGTTTACGTAACCGAGAGTTTCAAACTCGTCGCTGTCCGTTTCAATCAGGAATGAACCGTATGAATATGCAAACAGATCTTTCAGCGGAATCTGCTTTGAATACGCAAATCCGAGTCCGTTACCTATGCACATTTTGTATACGGCTTCGGCTATGCCTCCGAAGCCGGGGGTGAAAGCGGCGCGGACCTTACCTTCACGCATAAGTGCCGTGACTTTTGCGAACAGTGCCTTGAGGGACTGTGCATCGGGAAGCCCGTTTTCACGGTAAGCAGGAGTCAGAAGGGCGACGCGGCTTGCGGCCTTTTTGAATTCGGGGGAGATGACGTTTTCACCCTTGTCCGTGGTTACGGCAAAGGATACGAGTGTCGGCGGAACGTCGAGCTTTTCAAAGCTTCCGCTCATTGAATCCTTTCCTCCGATTGCTCCGCAGCCAAAGTCCAGCTGGGCGTCAAAGGCTCCGAGCAGGGCGGACAGGGGCTTGCCCCAGCGCTTCGGGTCGCGGCCGGGCTTCTCGAAATATTCCTGGAAGGAAAGATACACGTCCTCAAATGAGGCGCCTGACGCGATGAGCTTTGAAATTGATTCGGTTACGGCGAGATATGCCCCGTGATACGGGCTCTTCTCGGTGATATAGGGGTTATAGCCCCAGGCCATAAACGAACAGTCGTTCGTGTGGGCCTTTTCCATGGAAATTGTGTGAACCATGGCCTGAATGGGAGTACGCTGGTTTTTGCCTCCGAAGGGCATAAGCACGGTTCCCGCACCGATGGTAGAGTCGAATCTCTCGGAAAGTCCGCGCTTTGAGCAGACGTTGAGGTCGGAAACGAGAGCTTTGTATGCCGTTGCAAAATCCGTAACGGGTTCACGTTCCCAGCTTTCAGGGGCTGAAAGCGTGATGTCTATATGCTTTTCGGCCCCGTTTGAATTGAGGAATTCGCGGGAAACGTCAACGATGACGTCGCCCTTCCATTTCATTGTAAGGCGGGGCGCTTCGGTGACGACGGCAACCTCTGATGCCTCAAGATTTTCTTCGTCGGCAATTGCGCAGAACCGCCCGACGTCTTCCGGCGCAACGACGACGGCCATTCTTTCCTGAGACTCGCTGATTGCAAGCTCGGTTCCGTCAAGACCTTCGTACTTTTTCGGGACGCGGTCAAGATTTATTGCAAGACCGTCGGCAAGCTCGCCGATTGCGACTGAAACGCCGCCGGCACCGAAGTCGTTGCATCGCTTTATCATACGGCAAGCGTCGGCGCGGCGGAAAAGTCTCTGAAGCTTGCGCTCCTCGGGGGCATTTCCCTTCTGGACCTCGGCTCCGCAGGTTTCAACTGAGTGGGCGTTGTGCGCCTTTGATGAGCCTGTGGCTCCGCCTATTCCGTCGCGGCCGGTGCGGCCACCGAGCAGAATGACTGCGTCTCCCGGCGCCGGGCATTCGCGGCGGACGTTTGACGCGGGAGCTGCGGCAATTACGGCTCCGATTTCCATACGCTTTGCGGCGTAGCCCGGATGGTACAGCTCATCGACGATACCGGTGGCAAGTCCTATCTGGTTACCGTAGGAAGCGTATCCGGCGGCTGCCGTTCTGACGAGCTTGCGCTGGGGAAGCTTGCCGGGTATGGTTTCGGATACGGGAACCGTCGGGTCGGCGGCTCCGGTCACGCGCATTGCGGCGTATACATAGGAACGGCCGGAAAGCGGGTCGCGGATGGCTCCGCCGATGCAGGTGGCGGCTCCTCCGAAGGGCTCGATTTCGGTCGGATGATTGTGAGTTTCGTTCTTGAACAGAAGCAGCCAGGGCTCCTTCTTTCCGTCGGCCTCGACCTCAATCTTTACTGTGCAGGCGTTGATTTCTTCGGATTCGTCAAGCTTTGAAAGCTTCCCCTGTTTCTTCAGATATCTGACGGCAAGAGTTGCCGCATCCATAAGATTGCAGGGCTTGGTTCGGCCGAGCTCACGGCGGACGCCGAGATATCTGTTCCAGGCGGCTTCGAGGCAGGAGTCCTCAAATTTCACGCTGTCAATCGTGGTGAGGAAGGTGGTATGACGGCAGTGGTCGGACCAATAGGTGTCTATCATACGGATTTCGGTAATCGTGGGATCGCGCTTTTCCGAGATAAAATAGTTCTGGCAGAATGCGATATCGTCGGCATCCATGGCAAGACCGAGCTTTGAAACCATGGCTTCAAGACCTGCTCGGTCAAGCTTGCAGAATCCGTCGATAAGCTTTACCTTTGCGGGTTCGGGATATACTGCATCAAGAGTTTCGAAGCACTCGAGTGCTGCTTCTCTTGCTTCAACCGGGTTGATGAGGAACTTCTTTGCCTTTTCAAAGTCCGCGTCGGAAATATTACCTGCAAGGACGTATACTCTTGCGGTTCGGACGATGGGTCTTGCCCCGCAGGAAAGAATCTGAATGCACTGTGCGGCGGAGTCGGCTCTCTGGTCGAACTGTCCCGGCAGGTATTCGACGGCGAATATGCGTCCGTCAACAGGGGGCAGCGTTTCGCTGATATTGTCAAGCTGGGGCTCTGAGAAAACAGTCAGAAGAGACTTTTCGAAGAGCTCGCGGCTGATTTTTTCGGCGTCGTATCTGTTGAAAAGTCTTACTCCTTCAACGGATGAAATGCCGAGAGTGTTCTTAAGTTCGGAATAAACGCCCTGTGCCTCGTAGTCAAGGCCGGGCTTTTTTTCAACGTAAATTCTGTAAACCATCATTTTACCTCTGCGGCAAGAGCACGCGCTCCGATATCACGTCTGTAATATTCAGTGTCGAAATGAATCTTTTCAACGAGCTTATAGGCGGCTTTTACCGCGTCCTTCAGTTCATCTTCAACGGCAACTGCGCCGAGAACGCGGCCTCCGCTCGTAACAAGTCTGCCGCTTTCGTCAAGTGCGGCACCTGCAACGTAAACGCTGGCGCGGATTTCTTCGGGTATCGTGATGACTGCCCCCTTGTCATAGTGTGAGGGATAGCCCTTTGACGCCATAATGACGCAGCAGGCGGCTTTATCCGCAAATTTCACTTCGGTTTCGGCGAGTGTGCCGTCGCGGGTTGCCTTCATAACCGTAAAGAGGTCGCTCTCAAGCAGGGGGAGGACGACCTGGGTTTCGGGGTCGCCGAAGCGGCAGTTGTATTCGATCACCTTAGGGCCTTTTTTCGTAATCATAAGTCCGAAATACAGGCAGCCGCGGAAGGTTCTGCCCTCTGCGTTCATTGCGTTGACCGTCGGCATGAAAATCGTCTTCATGCATTCGTCGGCAAGCTCTTTCGTATAGTAAGGATTCGGCGCTACGGTTCCCATTCCGCCGGTGTTGAGACCGGTGTCATTGTCGCCTGCGCGCTTGTGATCCATTGACGAAACCATGGGCTTCAGGGTCTTGCCGTCGGTAAAGGCAAGAACGGAAACCTCGGGGCCTTCAAGGAATTCTTCGATTACGACCTGATCTCCGGATTTGCCGAAGACCTTATCTTCCATAATAGTTTTAAGGCCCGCAACTGCCTCATCGCGTGTCATGGCGATGATAACTCCCTTACCAAGAGCCAGACCGTCGGCCTTGATGACTGTGGGGATGGGGCAAACCTTCACGTATTCCATGGCGGCTTCGATATTGTCGAAAACCTCATATTCTGCCGTGGGAATACTGTATTTTTTCATAAGGTTCTTCGAGAAAACCTTGCTGCCTTCGATGATTGCGGCATTTGCGCGGGGACCGAAGCAGGGGATGCCCTTTTCTTCAAGCGCATCAACGGCCCCGAGAACCAGCGGGTCGTCGGGAGCGACGACCGCAAAATCTATTTTATTTGAAACGGCGAAATCAACGATAGCGGGAATGTCCTTCGCACCGATATTCACGCACTCGGCGTCGGCGGCAATGCCGCCGTTTCCGGGAAGCGCGTAAATCTTCTCAATCTCACGGTTTTCGCGAAGCTTTTTGATTATCGTATGTTCTCTTCCGCCGCCGCCGACAACGAGTATTTTCATGTCCGTATCAATGATGGAAGAGTCTCATTCCGGTGAAGGCCATGGCCATACCGTACTTGTTGCAGCACTCAATGACGGCATCGTCGCGAATGGATCCGCCGGGCTCGGCAATATACTTTACACCGCTCTTCTTTGCTCTCTCGATGTTGTCCGAGAATGGGAAGAAGGCGTCGGAACCGAGGGCAACTCCGTCGCAGGTATCGAGGAAGGCTCTCTGCTCGGCATCGGTGAAGGGCTGGGGTCTTTCGGCAAAATATTTCTGCCAGATTCCGTCTGCACAAACGTCCTCTTCGTTCTTGTTGATGTATCCGTCGATGACGTTGTCGCGGTCGGGACGGCCGAGGTCGGAGCGGAATTTGAGATTCAGCACCTTCGGTGACTGACGCAAAAACCAGGTGTCTGCCTTGCTGCCGGCAAGTCTTGTGCAGTGAATTCTCGACTGCTGTCCGGCTCCGACGCCGATTGCCTGTCCGTCAACTGCATAGCAGACGGAGTTCGACTGTGTATATTTGAGCGTGATAAGCGCAACAATCAGGTCGATTTTGGCTGTTTCGGGGAGCTCCTTATTCTCTGTGACAACGTTTGTCAGCAGCTCGCGTCCGATCTTGAAGTTGTTTCTTCCCTGCTCGAAGGTGATGCCATAGACCTGCTTGTGCTCCTGCTCGGCGGGAACGTAAGCGGGGTCGATTTTAACGATATTGTAAGTGCCCTTTCTCTTGCTCTTCAGAATTTCGAGAGCTTCGGGCTCGTATCCGGGGGCGATGATTCCGTCGGAAACCTCGCGCTTGATAAGCTTTGCCGTGGTTACGTCGCAGACGTCGGACAGGGCGACCCAGTCGCCGAAGGAGCACATTCTGTCTGTGCCGCGGGCACGGGCGTAGGCGCAGGCGAGGGGCGACTCGTCAAGTCCTTCGATATCGTCAACGAAGCAGGCCTTCTTCAGTGTGTCTGAAAGCTTCTTGCCGACGGCGGCCGAGGTGGGGGAAACGTGCTTGAAGGAGGTTACGGCGGGAAGACCTGTGGCCTCCTTGAGCTCCTTTACGAGCTGCCAGGAGTTGAAGGCATCGAGGAAATTGATGTATCCGGGTCTGCCGCAGAGAATTTCGATGGGCAGGTCGCTGCCGTCGTGCATATATATTTTAGAGGGTTTCTGATTTGGGTTGCAGCCGTACTTAAGTTCAAATTCTTTCATTTTTTTGACCATTGCTTTTGCAAAGCAAAAGCTTCCTTTCTATTGGGTTTGCGGCGGTTTTGCGAAGCAAAATTGTCGGTGCTGAACCGGCAAATGCCGCAAAGCCGTGATTGAAAGATTTTTCTTTCTATCTTTCTCCTTATACGTTCTTGTTGATGAGTCTTTCGGTAATTTTGCCGTTCGTCACGTCTGTGTAGCGGACGTACAGGGAAATTCTGTTGTTTGCATCGAGAGAAGACCAGAGCTTGTCCGTGAATTCGTCGATGGAGGACGGAATTTCCACTCTTTCGGGCTCACCCTGGAAGGTGGGGATGGGATTTCCGTCGGTCACGTAGGTGTGAATGAAGTGTCCGAGTCCTGCCTTTGAAGGATAGTCAAAGGTATATCTTGCGCATTCCGAGCCCTCGGCATCAATGCTCTTGAGTATGCTCATTGAATACGTGAAGGGCTGTAAGCCGAGATTCACAACAGCGCTGATTCTGGGTGTGAAATTTGGGGCATCGGGCTCAAATTTGCGGAAATTCAGGGAGGCGCGCATCGACATTCCGTTCTTGATACCTTCGTAAATCGTATCGGTCTGTTCGCCGTTTGTGACAATCAATTTTTCGCCTATCTGTCTGATGGCTGCGTATATGATGAGGCTCGGGTCAACGACCTTTGATGCGTCGTAGGGCTCTGTGAAAACCTCACCGTTCTTTACGGTAAAAATTCTGTTGCGGCTGTTTTCGCTTCTTCCCATAATGAAATAGGCGGAAACTGCGTATTTTGCATCGGCACTGCAGCCGACGATGATTCCGCGGCCGACGTAGGGGTTACCTGTGATAAGTTCATCAATTTTGTTTATCTTGTAGATGTCCATTTTACATTCCGTTTTAACCTTTCAGCATATCTGCAGAGACGCTTTCGCAGGCGCGCGGAAGCAAAATCCACTCGGCCTGTTCCATAACTCTCTTCTGAAGTATTTCGGGTGTGTCACCCTCGAGAATATCCACCGCCTTCTGGGCGATGATTCGGCCCCCGTCTGGGACCTCGTTGACAAAATGAACCGTGGCTCCCGTCACCTTCACGCCGTAGGCAAGTGCCGCCTCGTGAACGTGAAGTCCGTAAAAGCCTTTTCCGCAGAAGGACGGAATCAGAGCAGGATGAACGTTGATGATTTTTTCCGGCCACGCTTTTACAAAGTTTTCGCTCAGGATACACATAAATCCGGCGAGGATTATCAGCTGTGCTCCCGTTTTTTCAAGAATTTCCGAGATGCCGGCCTCGAAGTCCTGCTGCGTGCTTCCCTTTCTCGGGACACAGAAGCCCGGGATTCCGGCATTTTTTGCACGTTCGAGTGCAAAGGCGTCCGGACGGCTTGCAATCACGGCACAGAATTCAGCGCTGTGAATGATTCCCGTCCGTTCGGCGTCAATAAGTGCCTGAAGATTGGTTCCTCCGCCCGAAACGAGGACGGCGACCTTGATTTTCCCGCTCATTTCTCTTTGACCCCCACCTTCATAAGCAATGGGATGAGAAGCCCTCCGATGCTGTTGCCGATAACGACAATGGCAATAAACAGAAGACTTTCGGCAAAGCTTTTTTCCGGAACATCCGAAGCGGCAAAATAGAACATATCCGCAATGGAATGCTCATATCCGCTTAAAATGAAGGTCGGAATGCAAAGAATAATACCGAGAGGAGTGCCCTTCTTTTTGTAAATTTCAACAGAAAGATAAACGAGCATTCCGCAGAAAACGGCGCGGATAAGCGTCTGCCACCATTCCTGAGAATCAAGCTTGTTTACCCACAGAATGCTTGCGGCATCGCATATCTTCGGGATGGCAAACCTTACGGCAATACCGCAGACGGCCGTGCCGATTATATTTCCGATAAGACCGAATAAAAGCTCCGTCGTTTTTTCTCTGTCCGGCTTATCCGCCATATAGCAGATTTTACCGGTGTAAAGCGTGTAACCGAGCATACATATACAGACAAGGGCAACCGAGAAGAACAGAGCCCCGACAATTTTATCCTCACAGGCGAGAAAGACACCGCCGCCCAGAGAAATCAGTATTCCTGCGGCTATGCCGCGGCATATATGCTTCAACATATCTTTATCTTTTCGTCAGATTCAACTATCTGACCTACGACGTAAGCGTCTTCACCCTGTGCGCGCAGAATTTCAAGAGCTGTGTTTACGTCCTCTTCTGCGACGACGACGCTCATTCCGACGCCCATATTGAAGGTGTTGAACATGTCGTGCTCGGTGATGCTGCCGGTCTTCTGAATAAGATCGAAGATCGGAAGGACTCTGACGGCTGCCTTGTCGATCTTGGCGCCGAGGCCGTCCGGAATACTTCTCGGAATGTTCTCGTAGAAACCGCCGCCGGTGATGTGGGAGATACCCTTGACCTGAACCTCTTCAAGAAGTGCCAGGACCGGCTTGACATAGATGCGGGTCGGAGCAAGAAGGGTCTCGCCCAGTGAACGGCCACCCAGCTCTTCGCGCGGAGAGGTGAGGTCTGCGTTTTCGATATCAAAGACCTTACGGACTAAAGAGAAGCCGTTGGAATGAACGCCGGTAGAGGGCAGTGCGATGATGACATCGCCTTCCTTCATGGTCTTGTTGTCGATGATCTTCTTCTTGTCCACAATACCGGTGGTGTAACCCGCAAGGTCGTATTCATCCTCGGGCATCATGCCGGGATGCTCTGCGGTCTCACCGCCGATGAGTGCGCAGCCGGACTGTACACAGCCTTCCGCAACACCGCCGACGATCTCGGCGATCTGCTCCGGAATGTTCTTTCCGCAGGCAATGTAATCCAGGAAGAAGAGCGGCTTTGCGCCGCAGCAGATGACGTCATTGACACACATGGCGACGCAGTCGATACCGACCGTGTCATGCTTGTCCATAAGGAAGGCCAGGCGCAGCTTGGTTCCGACTCCGTCCGTTCCGGAAACGAGAACGGGATGCTTGTAACCCTCAAGGTCAAGTTCAAAAAGGCCTCCGAAGCCTCCGATATCGCATTTTTTGCCGTCAGCAAGAGTTCTTGCAATATGTTTCTTCATAAGCTCGACTGCACGGTAGCCGGCTGTAATATCAACGCCCGCTGCTGCGTAGCTGTCCGATCTTGAATTTTCAATCATTTCGGTAAATCCTTCCTTATATTCAGTAAAGTGATTTAAAATTATTCTTTTCCGTTCCAGCAATAGGTGCAGAGCTTGCAACGGTCAAGGCCGATGGCCTTTTCAATGCCCTCAAGAGTCTGAAATTCCAGAGAATCAAAGCCGAAGCGTTCGCATATGACCGCTCTGAGCTTCTTTCCTCTCTCGCTTGAGGCATCGCAGTATTCGTCAATATGCTCAAGTCCGCCCTCACCCTCAAGCTCAACGATGATCCTGTGAGTCAGCAGGTCGCCATCACCGGTGGCTCTTGAGAAGTTGAGATACTTGCAGCCGAACATAATCGGAGGGCAGGCGGAGCGCATATGGACCTCTGCGGCTCCGTTCTGCTTGAGAAATTCGACCGTTTCGCGGAGCTGGGTTCCTCTGACGATGGAATCGTCAACGAACATCAGCTTCTTGCCGTCAATCAGTTCGGCAACGGGGATCTGCTTCATATGAGCAACCTTGTTTCTCTCGGACTGATGTTCGGGAGTGAAGCTGCGCGACCAGGTGGGAGTGTATTTGATGTAGGGTCTTGCAAAAGGAATATGACTTTCGTTTGCGTATCCGATTGCGTGGGGAGTGCCGGAGTCCGGAACTCCGCAAACGTAGTCAACGTCCGGAACCTTGCCGTCGTTTTTGTCGTTGTCGGCCATAATGCCGCCGTTGCGGCAGCGCATAAGCTCGACGTTTACTCCTTCATATGAAGAAGTGGGATATCCGTAATAGGACCAGAGGAAGGAGCATATATGCATCTCTTCGAGAGGCGGTGAAAGTCTCTTGATTCCGTCAACCGAAATTTCGGCGATTTCGCCGGGCCCGAGTTCACCTGCATCCTCGCAGTCGAGCTTGCGGTAAGCAAAGGACTCGAAGGAGCAGCAATAGCAGTCGGCTCCCTTCCCGAGATGAACGGGAAGTCTTCCGTCTCTGTCACGGGCAACGATGATGTGTCCGTCGTTCTTGAGTATGAGAATGAGGGCCGTGCCGTCGATAACCTTCTGGGCAAAGCGGATGCCCTCGACGAAGCTGCTCTTCTGGTCGATAAGAGCGGAAACCAGCTCGGTCATATCAATCTTTCCGCCGCTCATGGCGTTGAAATGTCCGCCGCTGAACGAGAGAAACTGATCTCTGAGCTGATCGGCGTTGTTGATCTTGCCGGTTACGATTATTGCATAGGTTCCGAGATTTGACTGGATGAGCAGCGGCTGGGGGTCTGTATCGTTGATACTTCCGATAGCCGAGCAGCCCTTCATTTCGTCGGTTATATGCTCGAATTTTGTTCTGAAAAGTGAATTGTTTATGCTGTGAATTTCACGCTGAAGTCCGAGTTCAGCATCCGCAGCAGCCATGCCCGCCGTCTTCGTTCCGAGATGTGAATGGTAGTCGACACCGAAAAACACGTCCTGAACGCAGTCGCGGGAGGCAGTCATTCCGAAAAAACCGCCCATTTATATCCTCAGGCAAAGAAAAGCTTGGAAAGGGTCATGGGGTCGATGTACTTGCCGTCTTTGTAAACGCGCATATTGCCGGAGGCGATTTCGTCGATGAGCATAACGTTTCCGTCCTTGTCGTAACCGAATTCGAACTTGATGTCGTAAAGGACAAGTCCCTTTTCGGCCAGATCGTCGGCAACGATTTTGGTGATTTTCTGAGTCATTGCCTTGATATCGTCATACTGCTTGTCAGACATAACGCCGAGAATAACGAGAGCGTCCTTCGTTACGAGCGGGTCTCCCTTTTCGTCGTTCTTGAAGGTGGTTTCAACGTAGGCGGGAAGGTCCGAACCCTCGGCAATGTAATCGCCGTAGCGGCGGATGAAGCTTCCGACGGCCTTGTAACGGCAGATAACTTCAAGTCCGTGACCGAAAACCTTTGCAGGAAGAACTTCCATGGTGGTATCATTCAGGTTTGCACTTACGAAATGGGTCTTGATTCCGGCGGCATTGATCTTTTCAAAGAAGTAAATGGACATACGAAGGTTTACGTCTCCGACACCGTCGATGGTAAGTCCTACAGAGTTTTCTCCGGGATCGAAAACGCCGTCTTTTCCGGTGCAGTCATCCTTGAACTTGAGCAGGTAATTTCCGTTATCGAGAGCAAATACGTCTTTGGTTTTTCCGGTGTAAACTTTTTTCATGGCTTTATTCTCCTGATTAAAATAAATATCTTATATTTTTAACTATCATGATTTTTGTCGGATTCTTATACGGAATCCACGGTTTTATGCCCGGGATTAAATCCTGCCCGTGCGCAGGATGAGGACGGAATCTTTTTCTGAAATCCGCGGTTTATCGTCTGTTGAACTCCGCCTCTGCCTCGGCGTCGGCCTTAAGTACCTTTTCCGCATCGGCTTTGCGCTTTGCATCGAGCTTTGCGGCAAGCTCTGCGTCTTCAACGGCCAGAATCTGGGCAGAAAGCAAAGCGGCATTGGCAGCTCCGTCTATGGCTACAGTTGCAACCGGGATTCCGGTAGGCATCTGAACTGTTGACAGAAGGGCGTCAATGCCGTCAAGTGTATTGGATTTACAGGGTATTCCTATCACGGGCAGGGTCGTTCTGGCTGCAATGGCTCCGGCGAGGTGCGCAGCCATGCCTGCTGCGGCTATGATTACTCCGAACCCGTTCTGTCGCGCTCCTGCAGTAAACTGCGCAACTTCACACGGGGTTCTGTGGGCGGACCAGACGTGGACTTCGAAGGGTATACCGAAGGCATCCAGCATATCGAGGGCTTTGCGCACGACGGGCATATCGCTGGCGCTTCCCATAATGATGGCAACTTTCTTCATGGATTGAACTCCTTTTTTCGTATTAAAAAACAAGAAGGCGCACTTCCACAATTGCAGAAGTGCGCCCAGACGGTCGGCTAAAAAACAAACGATTTTCGCTCCCCTATGGTAAACCCATAATTATCCGTCAGTCACGAAAATCTACGCTCATATTATACCATAAGAAAGTTTTTTCGTCAACGGGAAAAACTGAAATTGTCGGGTAAAATC
>DCGL01000046.1:9909-11013 GCA_002314565.1 Clostridiales bacterium UBA1779 | reverse complement strand
GACATGATGAAAGAGAGCAGACACTCAACCAGCTGCTCGTTGAAATGGACGGCTTCGGCGTTCATGACGGTATCATCGTTATGGCGGCAACAAACCGTCCCGACATTCTTGACCCGGCTCTCTTGAGACCCGGTCGTTTCGACAGACAGATTACCGTAAATTATCCCGACATCAAGGGTAGAGAAGCAATTCTCAGAGTACACGCCAAGAATAAGAAATTTGAGGACGACGTCGATTTCGCAGTCGTTGCAGGCTCGACCTCCGGCTGCACCGGAGCAGATCTTGCAAACCTGCTCAACGAAGCAGCCCTGCTTGCCGTAAGACGCGGAAAGACTCTTATCGGTATGAATGATATCGAGGACGCCTTTATGAAGATTCTCACCGGTCCTCAGAAGAAATCCAAGAAGATTCAGGAAAAAGAGAGAAAGAATACGGCTTATCACGAAGCCGGACACGCCGTTGTCGGACATCTGCTTTCGGGCTGTGACCCCGTTCACTCAATTTCAATCATTCCCGCAGGACAGACGCTCGGCGTTACGATTTCCTTCCCGGCTGAAGACAGAGTAAGCGTTTACCGCAGTGAGCTCAGTGACCGTATCGCCATGCTGCTCGGCGGCCGTGTTGCCGAAATGCTTACCTTCGGTGATTTCTCGGGCGGAGCATCAAACGATATCAAGCGTGCAACCGAAATTGCCCACCGCATGGTGACCGAACTCGGTATGTCAGACCTTCTCGGACCCATCAAGTACGGCTCCGGCGGAGGCGAAGTCTTCCTCGGCAGAGATTACTCAGCCACCGAGGCTTATTCAGACAGTACTGCTGCCAAGATTGACGATGAAGTACACCGTATCGTAACCGACGCCTTTGAGGTGGCAAAGAAGCTTCTGACGGAAAACGCAGACAAGCTGAAGTTCATTGCCGAATATCTTCTCATCCATGAAACCATGGATTCCGAACAGTTTAAGTTTGCCATGGAAAATGAAAATCCGACAAATGAAGACCTCGATAGAATAGCCGAAGAGAAGAAGGAACGCAGCCGCAAAGCAAATTCCGAACAGGCAGAAAAGAATGCCGAAGAGGAAGCAAAGAAAAAGGCTGAAGAAG
>DCGL01000046.1:9755-9895 GCA_002314565.1 Clostridiales bacterium UBA1779 | reverse complement strand
CTGAAGAAGAAAAGAAAAAGTCAGAGGGCGAAAACGACGCTGATCCCGAAGAAGGAAACACCGAAGAATTTACTCTCAAGGACGAGGAAGACAACAAATAAAAGATCAGGCGACGGTTAAAAAAGTCATCGACTTTTTTA
>DCGL01000046.1:0-9592 GCA_002314565.1 Clostridiales bacterium UBA1779 | reverse complement strand
ACTGAGTTTTTTAACAGCCCCTGTTTTTACGGTTTATTTCACAATTGATGAATATCCGAACATCTTACCGTAATCGGCAAGGGCCGGAAGCGTTTCTGCAAGAGTCGCTGAAAATCCCGGGTCGATGAGATAAATCAGAACGGTAATTATGCAGAAAAAGCAAAGGATTGAAGTTGATGCAACGCCGAGCCAGAAGCCGATTTTCGACTGAGTTGACCACTCATCGCTGCGGCTTTTGTCAATCATGGCGACGACTATTGCAGCAACTGCCCACAGCGGCTGAAGAAAGCCGAATATTCCCATACCGAGGGTGAGAAAGCTGAGAAAGGATTTGCGGGGTCTCGGTGTGTAACCCGTATCCTGATTGTTGGTTTCGTAATCCATTTGTCTTTATTTTGCAAGTGCCATAAGCTCTCTTCCGAGGGCCGATGTGTATTTCAGCCAAAATTCTCTTGCATCTGCGGGAAGCTTCTGAGAGCCCGCCTCGTATGCAAAGTCCCCGTCGTAAGCGATTTCGCCGAAGGCTTTCATAGTTTCCTTCCAGTTCACGGTTCCGAAATAGGGGAAGAGATGTTCATCGTTTCCGTTATCGCGGTTGTCGTTAATATGCGTTGCCTTGAGTCTCGGACCGATTGCACGGATTGCAGCTGCAACGTCGATACCGGACAGGTTTGCGTGGCCTGTGTCAAGGCAGATCTGAACCGATGGGTCGTTAATCGTATCGACAAGCTCGATGAGCTCGTAAATGTCCCCACCGCAGTAACGGCGTCTGAAATTTCTGAAGTCGACCATATTCTCTACGGCAAGGCCGATACCCTGACGTTTTGCTTCTTCGATATAAGGGGCAAGATAACGGATGTTAGCCTCTCTTGCCTTGTCACGGCTGTACAGAGGGTCGCGCGGAAGGTTCATCGGATGAACGACCATCCATTCACCGCCGAGCATTTTCGTAGCTTTAATGCAGCGAAGGTTCGTTCTTATCATATAAGCCCAGTCGTATTCGGGATCGTCCCAGTCCATTCCCTCGGCAGTATTTCCGTGAGTCTGATGAACGGGAAGGGCATTGTCGCGGCAGCATTCTGCAATTTTAAGCACTTCTTCTTCCCAGCTGTCGCTGTCGATGATTCCGCCGCGGGAGGAAAGCGCCCAGAGTGAAATATCGACTCTGTCGTATCCGGCGCTTTTGAGAGCCTTAATTGATTCTTCAACCGTATATTTGCGTGTGTCTCCTGAGATGTTTCGCATTATCGAATGTGTTGTGGAAAGATACATAATCAGTAACCTGGGCTTCCGTCAACCGGAAGCTTCCTTTCTTATATATACTCATAATGATTGAAAGCAGTACTTGTGATGCGGAATTGGAAAGCTTAATATGCTTTTATTGATTGGATATGGTTTTTGCTTTTATTGATAGGATGTGGTTTTTACGATGCGGCCTTGGTAAGTTATGTATTTTTTTGAATTGATGTGTTATTACGATGCGGCATTTGCAAGATTAATATGCTTTTATTGATTGAATTTAGTTTTTACGATGCTGCATTTGCAAGCGCCGTGAAGAATTTAAGAAACGTTTTGTCACCCATTGCCGTGAAGTATTCGGGATGAAACTGAACCCCGACGATAAAGGTTTTTCCGGTCAGTTCAATTGCTTCAACGATTCCGTCGCCTGCACGGGCTGTAATCCGTATGTTTGTACCCGGTTCCTTTACCGACTGATGATGCCAGGAATTTACCGTATAAGAAGTCCCGAGCACCGAGCGTACGAGACTGCCGCCTTCGGTTTGTATTTCGTGATATTTCCAGGCGGAAAGATTCTTGTCCCTGTGTGTGACACTCGTTTTATACTGTGTCGGAATATCCTGATAAAGGCTTCCGCCGCAGGCTACGTTGAGAATCTGCATTCCGCGGCATATGCACAGAGTCGGCATATTGCGCGAAATTGCTTCGCAGATAAGCAGCATATCGGACGTATCGCGCGTTTTATTGATTTTGATTGACGAATTCAGCTTTTCCTCACCGTACCAGACGGGGTCGATATCCTCACCGCCTGTCATAACGAGCGCGTCAACTGTGTCGAGCAGCGCTTTGGCTTCAGCCGCAGTCGTTACGTATTTCAGAATCACGGGCTCACAGCCGGCTTTCTTTACTGCCGTTACGTAATTTCCGAGGTCGGTGGAATCATCCATACCGGAAAGACCGATTTTAATTATTCCCTGTTTCGGAACCGATGTTGTCCCCGGTGCCGTTTCAGTTGTGATTTCGGCAATTCCGGTACTGTCCGGGATATTTGTATCTACAAGGGAACTTTCAGTGCCTGTATACGTATCTTGCTGCCCGTTGGAAGTATCCGCCGTAGTCTGTTCAGGCGCTTGTGACCTGTCTTCTGTCGTGCCAGCCGGTATTTCCGTCGCAATCTCTTCAAAACTTAATTCCCGGGTAGTAAGGGTCACAGAGGATTGTGAGGTTTCCGGCGTTGGCCCTGCTCCAGTCCCGCATCCGCAGAGGAAGCAGAGCAGCACAAGAAGCAGAACAAGCCGTGTTTTCAATTGACTTTTCATATACTTCAGATTCCGACTGCTTCGCGGATTGCAAGAGCTACGTCTTCAATGGGGTTTGAAGCGTCGACTCTGACAACCTTTACGCCTTTCTTTTCTACAAGGTCAAGTGCCGTAAGATAGTTGTTTCTGATGCGTTTCTGCGTTTCGTCGGCGTCGTAGATTTCGCTGTCGGTGCGTTCTGCCTGACGGCGTCTTGCGGTTTCTTCGGGTGTGATATCCAGGAAAACCACAAGATCGGGCTGAAGCTTTTCCCATACGGGACGGTTGAGCTCCATTACCTGTTCAACGCTGAGGTCTTTTGTCGAATTGTATGCCATATTTGAAATGTAATATCTGTCGCAGATGATATTGTTTCCGGCCTCAAGCAGCGGCATCATATAGGCAACGTGCTCAAGTCTGTCTGCAACGTGCAGATATGCCATTCCTTCGGGCAGAATTTTAACACCGCCGTAAAGAGCCGAACGGATAATCGCACCGATGACGTTTCTTGAATCGGGCTCTCTTTCATACAGGCATCTTTTCCCCGACTTGTTTGTAATATAGTCGCAGAGCATTGTGGTCTGTGTGGTTTTTCCGCAGCCGTCAATACCCTCAAATACAATAAATTTGCCTCTTTTTACCGCAGCATCCTGCATTTTTCGCAATTCCTTACCATAATAATAACATTAATAGATTATTATATCATCAAACCGTCTTTTTTTCAAGATTTCTTTTTTTACAGAGGCTACAGGCGTATGCAGGGATGGGGGTAATGATTACGGTTTGCCTTTCCGGTATGGAAGACGGGAGAGCCTCATCCACGTTGGAAAGGCAAGAAAAAGGGCTGCTTATACCGCCGGTTTTTGGTCCGGGGTTCAAACAGCCCATTAAGACGTGAAATTACATTTTTAACTCGCCGATATATAGCGTTTTTCCCATGGCCGCAAGCAATTTAATAACTGTTGAAAGATTAGGACTTGCGCTGCCTTTTTCCATCCTTGCAATTATCGGCTGCTTAACACCGCTGATTGTTTCCAGTTCCTTTTGAGATAGTCCTTTTTCTTTTCTTAACTTTATCATTTCACCGACAAGTGCAACCCTGAGATCACATTCAGCGATTTCTTCGGCAGTAAAAAGATCTTCTCTGACGTCTGACCATTTTCTGAACTCCGTATTTTTATTATCATTCATCAGGATCCGCCCCTTTCAATAAAATCCAGCAGCTCTCTGCGGGCTTTCTCTATTTCGCAAGCAGGAGTTTTCTGAGTTTTTTTAATAAAGCAATGCAGAAGAACGTACTTACCTTTATGAACTGCAGCAAACAAAATTCTGTTTCGTATCGGGCGAAGCTCCCATATATCGCCTGAAAGGTGTTTAGAATAGTTTACCGGAAGACCTTCAATTCCGAAAACACTCAATGCCTGAATGTATTCATGAATTTTTACCAGATTAATCCTGCTTGTTTTGCTGCCGTTATTACGCAGTTCCGAGATAAACTGAATAACCGGTTCTTCTCCTCGTTTGGTTTTATAAAAAAGAATTTCGTGCAATTGCTTTTCCTTTCATATTATACACTGAAACTTTTGAAAAGTCAATAACTTTTGAGTTATTAAATTATGCGTTCCAGTACTTCTTGTCAAGGCTGCGAAGAGATATTGCCTGGGCAATGTGAGTCGGCTCGATGTACTCGCTGCGGTCAAGGTCGGCAATTGTACGCGCCATACGCATAACGCGGTCGTAACCCCTGGCTGAAAGGCCGAGACGGTCATATGCGTCCTTGAGAAGCTTCTCAGCGTCAGGCGTCGGAATACAGGTCTTTCTGATACCTGCGGCGTCAAGCTGAGCGTTGCAGAAAACACCGTGAAGCCCGGATTCTTCAAGTCTTGAGCGCATATATTCGCGCGCCTTAATAACCCGTGCGCGTATTTCTGCGGAGTTTTCGCATTTCTCGTTCTTTGACGCCAGTTCGTCATAGCTGATAGACGGAAGTTCAATCTGAATGTCAATGCGGTCGAGAAGGGGACCGCTGATTCTCGATATGTATCTCTGAACATCCTGTGGGGAGCATACGCATTTGCGCGTCGGATGGCCGAAATATCCGCAGCGGCAGGGATTCATAGCCGCGACAAGCATAAAGGAGCACGGAAAACGCACTTTTCCGATTGCCCGCGTTATTGTAATCACTCTGTCTTCAAGCGGCTGACGCAGTGTATCCGTGACGAGCTTCGGAAATTCCGGCAGTTCATCGAGAAAAAGAACCCCGTTGTGGGCAAGTGAAATTTCCCCCGGTACGGGGACGGATCCGCCTCCCACAAGCGAAACGGCGGACATAGTGTGATGAGGAGAACGGAAAGGACGCGTAGTCAGCAGCGACTCGTCAGCCGGCAGAGTTCCGGCGACCGAGTGTATTTTCGTCGTTTCAATTGCTTCCTCAAAAGTCAGCGGAGGAAGAATCGACGGAAGCCGCTTTGCAAGCATGGATTTTCCGGTCCCGGGCGGGCCTATAAGCAAAATATTATGTCCTCCGGCTGCGGCTATTTCCATAGCCCGTTTGGCAGCCGCCTGTCCTTTTACGTCGGAAAAGTCGATGCCGCCGTCATAGGCCTTGTCAAAGGCGTGTATGTCACCCGGCACGGGTGACATGGGGCAGGTGCCGTTGAGATGTGCAACGAGTTGCTGCATATTTTCAACGGCGTAAACTCTGATACCTTCTACGGCCGCCGCCTCGCGAGCGTTTTCGGCAGGAGCATAAAACTCTTCAAAGCCTGCTTCAAGAGCCGCAGCGCACATACAGAGCACGCCGTGGACACATCTGACGTCACCTGTCAGAGACAGCTCACCGACGAAGCACTTTTTGGAAAGCGGAGTTCGGCTTTTCAGCACCCCGGAACTTCGAAGCAGACCGACGAGCAAAGGTACGTCATAGGCGGAGCCCTGCTTGCGTCTGTCAGCCGGAGCTAAATTGACTGTAATTCCTCCTTCCGGGAAGCGGAAGCCGCTGTTGAGGCAGGCGCTGCGTATACGTTCTTGGGATTCTTTGACTGCTGCGTCGGGAAGACCGACAAGCTGGAAGCTTGGTATTCCGTTATAGGAATCCGTTTCGACTGTCACGGTGAAACTTTCAATTCCGGACAGTCCTGCACTGTAAACCAATGAAAGCATGTTGCCTTTCTGCCGAAAATATCGGCCTTTAAAAAATAAATGTTGCAATTTATATAAATGTGTGGTATTATATAGCCCTTGACAAAAATAATGAACAAATCGGAGGAAATGACCATTATCGAACTTATTTTGGATGTTGTTCTGGATTCTCTGAAAGATATGCTTTATATTTTCCCTGCCTTATATATTACCTACCTTCTGATGGAAATTATCGAGCACTTTGCCGGGGAAAAAACTCTGGGACTGATAAAAAAATCAAAGAAAGCGGGACCGCTGTTCGGGGCTTTGCTCGGAGCAATTCCGGAATGCGGTATTTCCGGCGGAATTGCGAATTTATACGTTGCCGGAGTTATCTCGGTCGGAGCTTTCATAGCAGCCATACTCTCAACCTCTGACGAAATGCTTGCAATTCTTGTCAGCAGCGGCAAATTTTCAGTGTTGATTTCATTTCTTGCATTCAAGATTGTGTACGGAACCGTCGCAGGTTTTTCGGTTGACTTTTTAAATTTACTGCGTCGGCGCGAGCTTTCAAAGCACGGGAAAGAGGCAGAGAAGGAAGGCACCATATGCGAAATCTGTGAGAGAGAAAACTGTATGTGCGGCCATCACCATCATCATGACGAAGATGATGATGAACAGGATGAAGAGTCCGGATTTGAAGAAAAAGCAGAAGATGCAGAAAACGGGAACGGACATGAAGGTGATCATCACGGGCATGAACACGGTCACAATCACGGACATGCCGAAGACGGATGCCACGGTAAAGTATGGCTCGCAGCCCTTGTCCACGCACTTAAAATCGGCGCTATCGTTCTTGTCGTTTCAATCATTCTCGGTTTTGTTGTAGAGCTTGTCGGTGAAGAACGAATAGCTTCACTGCCGTTCAACATCCCGGTTGTCGGGGAACTTATGGCAGCACTTATCGGACTTATTCCCAACTGCTCGGTATCGGTGATTTTCACTGATGCATACGTTAACGGACTTATCAAAGCGGGACCTCTGATGGCCGGCTTGCTTGCCAACGGAGGCGTCGGTCTGCTGGTCTTTTTCAGGATGAACCGCGGTGACCGGAAGTGGAAAAAGAACGTTTTGGTTGTATCTGCAATCCTCGGCCTTGCCGTTGCAGGCGGTCTTATTGCCTCACTAATTTTTTAAAAAAAGATGACAGGGGACGGTTCTTTTGTCATCACGGTGATTGACCGGGATGACAAAAGAACCGTCCCCTGTCATCTCGGAGTACCTCTGATATTCTGATTTTTAACTGTATACTGTGCTTAATCGGCAGGGGAAAGACGTCCTCTGCCGATTTTTTGCATAAGAAAAGCAAGCAAGAAAATGAATCAAATTATGCAAAAACAAAATAAAAAATGCAGGAAACATCATAATTATAACATAAAATTAAATGCAAGTCAACTAAAATGTTAACAAATAAAACTTTTTTCTTAATTATCTGTTTTATTTTTTGATTTTGTATTGACAACGATTTTTCTTTTGATATAATGTTGGCATATTTCAGTAAACACTGAAAATCAAAAAATAGAACGAGGTTAAAAACATGAAGAAAACCTTTCGGCGGATTTTGTGGTCGGTTCTCACAATTGTGATTGCACTGACCGCAATGCAAGTAACTTCAATGGCTAACAGTATCAAGGATGAGTGTAGCGTAGCAACAATTGAAGACCAGACATACACCGGAGATGCCATTGTGCCACAGGTGTCTGTTTATTTTGGCGCTTTAGGCGGTATTAAATGTGTTGAGGGAATCGATTATACCCTTAGTTATCAGAACAATGTAAATGTCGGCACTGCTTCGGTTACCATTACGGGCAAAGGGGATTATTCCGGTTCAAAAACAGTATATTTCGAGATTACTCCCGCGACACTTACAGTAAAAGGAACAGAGATTGAGGATAAAGAATATGACGGCACGACAGCAGCAACAGTGACCGCCGGTACGCTTGAAGGAGTTATTGGTTCGGAGGCTGTTTCATTGGATACAGCTGTCGCTGAGTTTAGCAATAAAAACGCAGGTGAAGGCAAAACAGTAACCATAACATACACACTCTCGGGTTCTGATGCGGGCAATTACCGCATTGAGGAAGAACAACAAACGGCAACCATTTACAAGAAGAGTCTTTCAGTTATGGGAACCTCCGTTGCAAACAAAACCTATGACGGAAAAACAGCGGCTGATGTTGACGCCGGTATGCTCCAGGGTGATATTATTGCAGGTGACGATGTGAAACTGGATACTGCTTCCGGCACATTTGACGATGCCAATGCAGGTGAAGACAAAACAGTAACCATAAGATACACACTCAAGGGGACTGATGCAGACAATTACTGTGTATTAGACGAAACATTTCAGGCGGATATCACAAAGGCAGCCGCACCGACAATTTTGGTTAATGGCAATCCGGTTGCTGATGAGGATGCATTTCAATTTACATACGACGGAAGTTATCATTATTATTCTATTACCAATAATGCTAACATACAATTTACTGCTTTAGTGTTTGACGGAACGTCTTTACATAGCGCTATATCCTTAAAGCTTGGATCAAAAGATGCAGGAAATCATTTGTTAATTGCTGAAATAGATAACGCAAATTATGAAAAAGCAAGAGTGAAATTATCGTTCTGCGGTAATCCCAAAACTCTTTACGTAACCAGCACCGCTATTGCAGAATACAAAATCTATGACGGAACGACAACAGCAACGGTAACTGAAAACGGTGTGCTTGATTCTTCAGGGATTATCGGAAAAGATTCAGTAAGTATCGAATCCGTCACTGCGAAATACGACGATAAGAATGTCGGGCATAACAAGAACGTTACTGTTACTTATAAACTCCAGGGGGCGAGCAGAAACAATTATGTTGCCGTAACCTCTTCTGCTTTTACTGCTGATATTTCCAAAAAAATAATTGAAGTATGCAGCACAGCCATTGCAGATAAATTATATGACGGAACACATGCTTACCACATAAACAATATAGGCGTTCTTTCCGGGGCGATTGCCGGTGATGATGTTACCATTTCATCCGCAATAGTATTGGATCCTCGAAAGAATGCGGTTAATAACCAAAAAGTATTCGTTGGGTATAAATTGGCAGGTGAAGATGCAAAGAACTATGGTCCGACCATTTCCGAAGCAACTCAAACAATTTTCCCTCGTCAGCTTACATTTACCTCCGCTTCCGCTTCAAAGGAATATGACGGAACTCCTCTTACAAATAACTCCGTAACCATTACCGGTGACGACTTTGTCGAAGGGGAAGGTGCAATATTCACCGTAATCGGAAGCCAGACTTTTGTGGGATGTTCTGAGAATACATTTAACTATTCAGCTGCACCCGATACCAAACTCGAAAACTATTCAATTTCAACAGTGTACGGTACTCTGACGGTAACCAAGCGCACCCAGCCCCTTAACATTATTGCAGACAGTGCTTCGAAGATGTATGACGGTACAGAGCTGAAAGACAATGGCTACACCGTAACCGGATACCTCGCTTATGGGGATATGATTACCAATATAGGAATCAGCGGTTCAATTACCGATGCAGGTACCTGCTCCAATACCGTAACCTCATATGGTATTTACCATATTGACGGACCTTACGAAACCGACGTAACCGATTGTTATGGTGGTATAAATACGATTAACGGTGATCTTACAGTAACAAAGCGCGACGTAACACTTGAGTCCGGTTCTGCCGTAAAGAATTACGACGGCACGCCTCTGACAAATAACACGATCTTTGTCAGCGGAGACGGATTTATTACCGGCGAAGGCTGTCAGTATATTATGGAAGTACCCGGCGGTATTACAAATGCCGGTTCTGTAATTAACAGCTTCGACTACATACTCAATGCAGGCACCAAGGCTC
>DCGL01000129.1:16318-18216 GCA_002314565.1 Clostridiales bacterium UBA1779 | reverse complement strand
GCAAAGTGCGAAGAAAGGAATGAATTTAATTATGTTTGAAAAAGCGCTGGAACTTATTAAAAAATACGATAAAATAGTCATTCACAGACACACGAATCCAGACGGTGATGCAATCGGCTCTCAGGTAGGCCTTGCAACTCTTATCAGAGATAATTTCCCGGTGAAGGAGGTCAGAATCGTCGGTGATGCACCCGGCAGATACGGATTTGTTGAAGGTTCGAAGACCGATATTATTCCTGATGATTATTATCAAGACGCACTGGCTGTGGTTCTTGACACGTCTTCTGCAAACATTGTTTCTGATAACAGATGGACGACTGCCGCCGGAACTCTCCGGATTGACCATCATATTTTCCTTGAAAAAATGTGCGAAACCGAAATCGTTGACACCTCATTTGAATCCTGCGCCGGAATGATTGCGGAGTTCGCAAGGGAACAGTCGCTGAAACTTTCGGAAAAATCCGCAAAGGCTCTGTACACGGGTCTGGTTACGGACTCCGGCCGCTTCAGATATGATTCAGTAAATTCAAGAACGTTCGCACTGGCTTCATTTTTAATGACGGAAAAATTCCCGACTCAGGATATCTTCGGAAATCTCTATTCCGACGATTTCAAAAACATATTGCTTCGTGCCAAATTCATTCTTAAAATCCGCTTCACCCCAAAGAACGTCGGCTATATTTATACGACTCGCGAAGAAATCGCCGAACAGCACCTTGATCCGTTCTCAATTTCGCGCGGAATGGTAAGCACGATGGCTGAGCTTCGCGGAGTCCATATATGGGTAAACTTTACGGAGGCCGCAGACGGAGTCTGGTGCGAAATCCGTTCATCAAAATATAACATCAATCCAATCGCCGTAAAGTACGGCGGCGGAGGCCACCAGAAGGCCAGCGGAGCAACCCTCAAAGACCGCGCCGAAGCAATGAAATTGCTTGCCGACCTTGACGCAATGATTGAATAATATGACAGGGGGGACGTTTCTCTTGTCATACTCTAAGTTAATTTAAACAGGCCTGCCCGGAAGGGCAGGCCGATATTATTTATTTGGAAATGGATGAAATGACGGGTGAAGTTGCGGCGCCTGTGGGAGATTTGCTTGCCGAGAGGTAGCCGATTTCGTAGATGGTTTCGCTTGAGTTCACGTAGAGCTGCAAGTAACCTGTGCAGGTTACCGTATAACCGGCAAGGGCGTTTGCTTCGTGGTATTCGTTCTTGTCAACTCCGTCGGCGCAGACTGCCGAGTAGAATTCGAAGGCTTTTGCAGTATCTCCGTTCTTGAGCCAGATTGTGTATGAACCGTATTTTGAGCTGTAACTGGACTCAGAAACAACACCGGTAACCGTAACCTGCGCGGTTGAAAGCTGGCCTGAAGTGTAGCCTGCCATAGCTTTAATAGCTCCTGCCACGTCATAGGTTTCAAGTTTCGTTACAAGCTTGAGAGAAAACTCCTTCTTATCTGTCGCGGAACCGCACTTGAGAGTTGCGACGACCTTGACAGTCACATCCGAGGTAAGTCCGGTCATATTTATCTTGAGCTTGCCGGAATCAACGACGGCTGCCTTGTTATCGGAAGTCCAGGAAACTGTTACTTCAGGATAGGAAGAGCCGGCAGCGGCAAGGTCGAGGTCGCAGCTCTGAAGAACTTCGGGAGCAAGCGTCAGGGCATCTTTTTCAAAAGCAAGCTTTTCGGCATCGCTCTTTTCAGCCTTTGCAAGATATTCGAAAGCGTCGGCGGAAACGGGGGTCAGATAGAAGGCTCCGTCGTATACGCAGATTACTCCTGTTACGTTGGCTGTCCAGCCTGTGTGCTCGGTGTGTCCTTTTTTGAAGCTTTCCTGCTCATCCTTTGTAAGCGGGCAGACGGAGGACGAAATTCTGACGTAGGATTCCAGATT
>DCGL01000129.1:0-16269 GCA_002314565.1 Clostridiales bacterium UBA1779 | reverse complement strand
CGCTGGAGGCCTCCTGACCGGTAATTTCAACGCCTTTGATTGTTACAAGCAGAGCCTGTTTTGAAACGAGGGCTTCGTCCTTGAGGGAGGCCGCATTCTTGAATATTTCGGTATAATCCTTGCCTGCAGGTATCTTTTCAGCGGAGTCGACAATTTCGACAGAGGGACTTGCAAGCTCAAGAGTTCCGTTGTAGATATCCTTTGAGCCGGTGGCGCGGACGGTCATACCGGGCTTGATTCCTGCTTCGGCAGGGTCGTCTGACAGGGCGTATACGTAAACACCGCCGTTGTCATCCTGCATATAGAGGCAGTTGTTGGTATTGCCCTTTGATTTTGCAATAACTCCTGTTACAACGCCCTTGATAACGAGAGCCGTGCCCTTTTCGGCTGCGGCGTATTCATTGAAACCGGATTCTACGAAGGCGGGAATGACCTTATTGAAGGTCGCGGTCATCGTATTGCCGTTTTCGTCGCTGACAGTGGCGGTCAGCACGTATTTGATTTCAACAGGAGTCTGTCCGTTAACTGTTACGGTGACGTTCTTTCCGTCGTCTGTGAACTGAACGTTGTCGCCGGCGTCAGCAGACCAGGCAATCTTGTACTGAACACCGTCAATCATTACGACTGACGTCAGGTTATAATCGGAAGCTGTGTTTGCGGACCCGTCTTTGTACATTTCAAAAACGTAGTCGCGGGCTTTTTTGAGACCTTCAGAGTTGTCGGCGGTATCACCGCAGGAATTAAGAGCGAAGCACGAAAGAATTAAGCTTATGAGCAGAAAGCATGATAACAGTTTCTTCATTGTGATTCTCCTTATTTGATTGTAATATTTGAAAGTGACAATACTTTTATCTGGCACGACCCGTTGTATCTGTCGATAACGCCCCTGACGTCAATTGTCTTGCCATCAAACCTGTCGGCGGTAACGAGCTTGCCGTCAGCGTCGTACAGAACCGTCGTGCGCACCTTGATTTCAAGGCCGTCGCATTCGCAGGTAAGAGTCATAGCTCCGACGGATGAAGAACCGGCTGTATCCGTCGTATAAATGCTCTTTACGACAAGATTCTGCATTGAAATGCTTGTATTTACTGCAGATTCGGCAAAGGGGAGTTCAACAGTTCCTTCTTCGGTTGTCACATTGATTTTTCCGTTAACGAAATAATCCGCGGTGACGGGGAAGTATGCGGCGGAGTTCCCGGAGCTTATCTTCTGAATATTTCCGGGATCATTCGGTTTCATCTGTCTGTAATTCAGACCGGAAACCTGCCAGGAATCCCCGGCTTCATAATACTGAACGGTGCCGACTATTCTTGCGCGGTTGCCGACTGAGAGTATCTCAAGTCCTTCTCCTGCAAGATTGTATCCGTAATATACCGCCATACCGAAGTAAGTGCCGGTTTCGGCATCATAATCCTCAATATAAACCGTGTTCGAGTCATTCATCGTGATGACTCCTTCAAAAGCAACGCTGCTGCCGTTGTATTTTGAAATATTGGTTCTGAGTTCTTTGAGCGTGAGCTCCTGCGCCGTTCCGTAGTAGAAATCAGGATCTTTTTCGCCGGAATAAATGTTGAGCTTCAGCTGTCTTGCCTGTTCAATTGCCTTTACAGCCGTTTCACCGTAGCGGTTATTGGCTGCGGAGGACGCAATTGCAAGTCCGTTCTGCAGTATTTCGATATTGAGATTGCGCCATTCCTGAGTTCCGATTACCCGGTACCAGACCCAAACGAGGTAGCGTCCACCCGTGGAATCCGCATTCCAGTTTTCATCGTCTGATTCAATCCAGATTTCATCAGCGCTGAGAAGCTTATCTTTGGTAAAATTGGAAGCCTTCTTGCCCCACTCCTCAATCTTTCCCGTAGATTCGGGGGTGTTGATTGCAAGATATCTCGCCTTGAGAACTCCGGTTTCATTGACTTCTTTCGGAACGGTAAAATGAGTGGTGTCTCCGTCAATGAAGGTCTTGACTTCAACAAGGCATTTTGCGGTTGAAGACGTTTTTTCAAAAGAGAAGGAGGCCGCAAAGTCTCTTTCTTCAAATTCTTCCGCCGGCTGCTCGGTCCCGCCGCAGGAGGCAAGTGCTGTCAGTATCAGAGAAAGCAGAAGAACCAGTGAAACGATTTTTTTCATTATCCGTTGTATTCGCATTCTTCAACGGCGTCTTCGAAGGCCTTCTTGATGGCTTCTGCGCTGCCGTCATCCATTGTCAGGCACTTTGTAAGCAGAGCCTGAACCTGATCTCTGGCTGTGGATGAGCCTCTGAAAGCAGGGCTTGTGTAGTATGCCTTTTCCTGCTCAAGGCAGACCTTGGCGGAGAGGGCTGAGATATAGTCATAACCGTCAGCCTTTGATACGAAGGCGGCATAGGTTTCGTTTTCAGCAACGGACTTGAGAACGGGTACGTAGCCTGAAGCCATTGAGAATTCGGCCTGGAATTCAACAGAGGTTGTCAGGAACTTTACGAAGAGCCAGGAAGCAACGACCTCCTGAGGATTTGATTTCTTGAAAATGCAGATAGAAGGACCCTGTGAGATAACCTTCGGGTTGGCTGTATCAATCTGGGGAACCGTGGCAATGCCTACCTCGAAGGGATATTTGCCCTGATCGTCCTTTGAGGGACGCTGATGTGTTGCTCCGGCAGAGGAACCGATGGACATATAGCTGCGTATGCCCTCGGAAGCAGTGAACAGTCCGGAGGTGTAGGAGCCATACAGTGTCTGTGTGGTTACGTAGCCCTTTGAATACCAGTCTCTGAATCTTGCGATGAAGCTTCTGTTGGTTTCATTGTCAAAGAGGAAGTGATCGCCTGTGGCTGAGGTGTAGTCGGAGCCGTACTGTTCGCACATCGTGATGAACCAGTTGGCCTCGGAGTCATAGCCGAGAGGGATGGATTCGGGGTCGATTTCCTTGATTTTTTTGCATACTTCTTCCATTTCATCCCAGGTTGTAGGAACCTTAAGATCGTGTTCGTCGAAGAAGGTCTTGTTGTAATACAGAACTTCAGTTGACTTTGAGAAGGGCATGCTGTACATAAGTCCGTCTCCGAACTGCTGACCTTCGGTGTAGTAACCCTCGATAAAGTCGGCAATCTGTTCGTCCGTAAGACCGAGTTTTTCAATGGTGCCGTCGGCTCTCGTGATGTCAATCTTTGAAGAAATAAGATCGTCAAGAGTTGCAACGGCTCCTGCAAGATTGTAAAGAGCCACATGGTCGGGATAGCAGTAGGCTATGTTCGGCTCGTTTCCGGCAGTCAGCTCGTTTGAAATCTGATTGCGGACGTCGTCGTAACCTCCGACCTGCTCTGCTTCAATTGTGATATTGGGATAAAGCTTTGCGAACTCCTCAATATAATAACCGAGAACGGTTGAAAGATTGGAGCCCATCGTGTGATAGAACTTGAGAGTTACGGCGGATCCGTCGTAACCTCCGTCGGGTACTGTGAAATTGGATTTTGCGGATTTGCCCCCGCAGGAAACAAGGCTGAGTGCGAGCAGAATCAGTGCGAGTACGCTTGCAATGAAGGAAGTCAGTCTCTTTTTCATCTTGTTTTTCCTTTCTGTGATAAAAAAATTATCGTTAAAACGGTTTCAAAAAATATCAGCCCTTTATTCCGCTTCTCGAAACACCCTTCATAATATATTTACGAAGGAAGATGAATACGAGAAACAGCGGTATTGATACCAGGGCAACGGCGGCCATCTGAACCGGGAAATTGGTCGTTCCGTCGGAATAGACGAGGTTAGTCGAACGCAGACCGTTGGTTATCAGTTTATGCATATTGTCGTTTGCAACCAGTCGCGGCCAGACGTACGAGTTCCAGGCTCCCATCATTTTCAGAATGGTTATTGAAATAAGAGTCGGAAGCGACAGAGGAATCATGACGCGCCAAAGATATTTGAGATCAGAGGTGCCGTCAACCTTTGCGGCGAGATAAAGCTCGTCGGGAATCTGCAGGAAGTTCTGGCGCAAAAGGTAAATATAGAACACGCTGACAAGAAAGGGAATAATCAGAACCTTGTAGGTATTTATCCATCCGAAGTCGTTGACTGTGATATAGTTCGTGATTGTGAAGAGCTCGCCGGGAATCATCATCGTGGCAAGCATTCCGCCGAATACTATGTTTTTACCTTTGAATTCAAGACGGGCAAGAGCGAATGCCGTCAGAACGGTCACGACCAGCGAAAGCAGCGTGGAAGAAATTCCCACTATCATTGTGTTAATGAACAGTCTGCCGAGATTTGCAGCCTTGATGGCATCTACATAGTTTGAGAACATCGGATTTCTCGGAAAAAACGTCGGGATTGAAAGCTCGTACTCGGCTCTGTCTTTGAGCGAGGAGTTCAGCATCCAATAAAAAGGAAAGAGTACCGCTATCGCGATTATAATGAGAAAAGCGTAAACGAGAAATTTGGAGATTATCTTTTTGGCCAGCTGCAGGCGTTTAACCTCTGTAAGGTCCTTCTGAGTCATAATTTTATTATCCATGCCGTTCACCTCAGTACTTGACTTTCTTCTTGCTCACGTAGAGATTGAGCATTGTGACAGCGAAGATAATGACGAACAGAATAAGGGCAGCGGCGCTTGCGCGTCCCTGATTGTCGTTTTCAAGAGCATCGTAAATGAATCCGACCATTGTGTTCAGTCGACCCGCATCTCCGACGGGCCCCATATTGACGCCGAACACACCGACTACGCTTGAGTACTCTTTGAAGCCTCCGATAAAACCTGTAATGACAACGTAGGCTATCATAGGAGAAAGGAGCGGAACGGTAATTCGGGTGAAAATACGTGCTCGTGAAGTTCCGTCAACCCGGGCGGCGTCGTAATACTGCTTGTTTACGCTCTGAAGACCACCGAGAAGGACGAGAATCTTGAATGGCAGTGCATTCCAGACAATGTAAATAACCATAACCGCAATATTGGCGGCATATGAGGATTTGGCGTTTATCCAGGATATGGGCTGTCCCCCGAAAAATTCAATAATGTTGTTGATTATTCCGGACGTAACGATTATATTGCCCGTTTCGCTGAGATCGGCACTTGTGATATTTCCGACAATATTGAACATTGCGGCAAATACCATGCCTATGGCAATTGAGTTCGTAACGTAAGGCAGAAAATAAACGGTCTGAAGAAAACGGTTCAGGAATTTGATAGAATTGAGGCAGACTGCAATCAGCAGTGCAAGAATTGTGGAAATCGGAACCGTCAGAACTGTCAGAAGCATAGTGTTTCCGAGGCAGTTCAGGAATTTCTTATACTGTAAAACCTTGAGAAAGTTACCGATGCCGAACGAGAAGGTCGCCCCTCCGTTGGCGCTCATAAGTCCGTAATTCTCAAGAAAAGCCATTCTCAGTGTGTTGAAAATCGGCCAGACCGTAAATACTGCCAGAAGAATGAGGGCCGGCGAAAGATAAAGCCAGGCCTTCCATTGGTTTTTTCCGTAAACCATGGTTATCCTCCTGTAGAATTTGTGATTGATTAATCGGAATAAAACATACGAAAAGCTGTTTTTTGCGGATTCTTATTTCAATTCGCAGAAAATTCTTTCTTCGTTTGATGCGTCAAACACAAATACCTTGTTCGACTTCAGATTGAAGGAAACGACTCCTGCTGCCGGGAATACAGATTCTGCCGATACTATTGAACGCACAACGGGATTTTCGCAGGCTGCATTCTTCGTAACGACAGAAACGTCACGGCCCATAACCTCAACGCCGTTCAGTTCACAGTGAAGCACTCCTTCCTGTGCGGGAATAAAGCCCTCGGGACGGATGCCGACGTAAACCTCACGGTCGGCTTCGTCAACGGAGAAGACAGCATCTTCACCGACGTAAAGCTTACCCTCTTTGATCTGTCCCTTGAATACGTTGATAGGAGGAGTTCCCAGGAATTTTGCAACGAAAAGATTGACGGGGCTGTCGTAAACGGCCTGGGGAGCCCCTGTCTGCTGAATGACTCCGGCTTTCATAACGACGATTTCGTCGGAAATCGACATAGCCTCTTCCTGATCGTGGGTTACGAAAATGGTTGTGATATTCGTTTCTCTCTGAATTCTGCGGATCTCTTCACGTGTCTGAAGGCGCAGACGGGCGTCAAGGTTTGACAGCGGTTCGTCAAGAAGCAGGACGCGCGGCATTTTTACGAGAGCACGGGCTATTGCCACACGCTGCTGCTGGCCTCCCGAAAGTTCACTGGGCTTTCTGTCAAGCAGTTCGTCAAGCTGAACGAGGTGAGCGGCATCAACAGCTCTCTTGAGCATTTCGTTTTTTGTAAGCTTATCATTTCCTTTGAGGTTTTCAAGAGGGAAGAGTATGTTCTGCTTTACCGTCATATGCGGATAAAGGGCGTAATTCTGGAATACCAGACCGACGCCGCGGTTTTCCGGAGCAAGCTCTGTTACGTCATCCTCGCCGAAGAAAATCTTTCCGTCGGTCGGCTTTTCAAGACCTGAAATCATAAACAGAGTCGTTGACTTTCCGCAGCCCGAAGGACCGAGCAGTCCTATCAGCTTGCCGTCCGGAATTTCATAAGTGAATTTGTCGACGGCTACGACTTCGTCCTTTACCTTCTTGTTGCGGTTCGGAAATTTTTTCGTTAAGTTCTGAAGTACAACTTTCATTTGGCACCTCTATATAAAATTAATATTTCATTGTTTTAGCCAGGGGACGTAAGTGATGGCTAAAATTTTAGCCATCACTTACGTCCCCCGGTTAAAAAATCACCGGGGGACAGATGTCAGCCCTTACTTCCTTGCGAAATATCGGTCTTTTTCTTCGTTATCCATGAAAATTCCCTGGCTTGCATAGTTGCAGGTGCAGGTTGATGCGATAATATCGTGAATCGGCTGCTTTTTTTCAGTTGAGCAATAGAGAATGAACTGAAGAATGAGAAAGGCAAAAATGACAGCGACGCCTATGATGCCGAGATTTCCGTAGAAAATCATCATAACCAGCAGGACGGGAATCATAGTTTCAACGGTGTACTTACCGAGGATTGAGCGAACGAAAAGCTGGACAGGCTGAATTTTTACCGAGTCGGTTCTCATAACCGCAACCCCGAAAACCTTCTTTCCTACAGTCATTCCGTTCTTGAAGAACAGCGGCACTGCAAATTCGAATAAAAGGTAGGAGCACAAAATCCCGATTGACAGGTTCATTATCATCAAAGTTGTCAGTCTCAGATAAGCCTGCATGGTTTCATCATCTTCGGCAATTGCCTGATTGACCATAAGCTGTTTGTCATTGTATTCTTTCTGTTCGTCCTCAGTCAAGGCTGAGTACTCGTCGGTAGTCATTTCTATATTGAACTGATATTCTTCGGCAATTCCGCTTACCAGTTCATGATATTTTTCATTGACGCCGTCATATCCCGTCAGCGCCGAAAGACCGAAAATAAAACCCGTCGCAGCGGAAATGAGCAGCATAATATCAAGCATAAAGGCAGACAGTCGTTTCATAAAAGGAGCAGGCTGGTAATCGTACATGGCAAATATCACTTTCTTTTGTTTGGGCATAAACATACACAATAATTTTAACGCTTAATAGTTAATATAAAAATTAAAAATTGTAACACTTTTGTGTATTTGAAGGAATTGTTTTGTTATATGCTCATTTTTCTTGAAAAAAATCTACGTATGTGTTATAATAACGCGCAAAATAAGAGCAGGAGTTCAAAACTTTGAAAATACTGCGGGAAGTAATATAGAATATATGTGAGTTGAAAATGGAAAAATTCGATATAATCGCAACCTGTATGTTCGGCCTCGAAAAGCCGCTCGGTGAAGAAATAGATGCTCTCGGACTCGAGAGAGTGATGACCATGGACGGCCGCGTGAGATTCCGCGGAACAGCCGGGGACGTCTGCCGCGCCAACCTCTGGCTCAGGTGCGCCGAACGCGTATACGTTCTCGTGTGCGAACCCTTTGCCGCCAACACTTTCGACGAGCTTTTTGAAGGCTGCAAAAAGGCAGAATGGGAAAAGTACATTCCGAAGGATGCCGCCTTCCCGGTTTCAGGTCATTCGGTCAAAAGCAAGCTGACGTCCGTTCCCGATTGCCAGAAAATTCTCAAAAAGTCAACCGCGACGAGACTCGGAAACGCATACGGTATAACAATGCTTCCCGAAAGCGGAGTCACGTATCCGATAGAATTCTTCCTTTTCAAGGATGAATGCTATCTGATGATCGATACCTCCGGCACGGCTCTTCACAAAAGAGGATACAGGCCGGTTGCGAATGCAGCCCCTCTTCGCGAAACTCTTGCCGCTGCAATCTGCATGACGGCACGCGTAAGAGACGATATTATGCTCTGGGACCCCTTCTGCGGTTCCGGAACGATACCGATTGAAGCTGCAATGATTGCCGCCAATATTGCCCCCGGACTGCAGCGCAGCTTCGGCGGTGAAAAGTTCGTTTTTCTGCCTCCTGAAATCTGGATCAAAGCCCGCGAGGATGCAAAAAATGCACGTCGAAACGACTGTACGTTCAAAGCCAGAGGCACTGATATAGACCCCGACTGCATCCGCACCGCAAAGGCAAATGCTCACAGAGCCGGAGTCCTTCAGTATATAGATTTTACGGAAGCCGACGCTGTGAAAATTTCGAAGCCCGAAGGAGTCAAAGGCACGCTTATCTGCAATCCCCCCTACGGCGAACGTATGCTTGCCATGAAGGACGCCGAAAAGCTTTACCGCTCGATGGGGCGCTGCTTCGACGGTTTTGAGCGCTGGCAGATTTACGTTTTGACTTCCTGCGAATATTTCGAAAAGCTCTTTTACCGCCGAGCTGATAAAAAACGCAAGCTTTACAACGGCACCATACCCTGCATTCTTTACCAGTTCTTTAAACCCAAAAATTGATTTTTATTTGACAGAGGCCGCAGGGCCTCTGTTTTTGTCTTTATTCACCGTCCCACGGCTCGCATGCTAAGTAAAAATGCACACGGGCGTTACCCCGTGTGCATTGATTTTCAGTTACCGATTACGACGGTATCTCCGTTTTGGTAGGGAAGAGTTACCGTAGTTGTTGAATCAGCAAAGTAAATATAGGTTTGATTTACTGAATTCCAGAGATAGCTGTCAGATGAATACTTCGAAAGGAAGGTATCCAGATTGGCTTTTGTTGAAGGCCAGAGCAGTGTCTTCGGTTTCATAGCCGTGTAGGCTTTGACCGTAATGCCGTCATAACCGTGGTGAGCAACCTGAACGATATCAGACTCAATATAAGAACCGTAGCGGTTGACAAGAGCTGCGGAAGCGTAGTTCTTTGCGTCCCCAAGCCACATAACGGTATTTCCGGCTGCTGTCATGCGAAGAACGCTTGAAGTTTCGTTGAAGTAGTTGCAGCGTCCCGGATAGATGTCTTCCTGAGTAAAGAGAACTTCAAATTCAAGATTGCGGACCCAGAATTTCTGACCTGTATGAATCTTTACAACATTGAACTTTCCGACAACCGCCTGCATAGCGGCAACGTTGGATTCAATATAATAGTTCGGGTTGTTTGAATTCGTTACAGATGACTTCGCGGCGACGTTCCAGTAGCAGGTTTCAATCGTAATATTTCCTTTACCGTAAGTTTTTATCATATTGATAAAGTTTGACGAATGGTCCCAGTGGTCGTGTGACAGCCAGTAACCCGCTATAACGATCTTTCCGTCAGGTCTCTTGTTGAGCGCTTTGAGCTGATTGTAGAATTTCTGTGCATCGCCGTAATCAGCACCGTATCCTCCTCCGTCAATTACGAAGAACGAGCCGTCTTCAAGAGTAATGATGAAGCAGTTTCCGAAGTTGCCGGCGCTGTAGTTGAGTGACATCATGGTAATCTTAGTGTCGGTAATCTTGGTATATGAAGCGACGCTTTCCTTCGTCGTATTCGGAATAAGCGTGTACTTTCCGTCGAGAGCCGAGATGATTCTTATTGATTTTTCATAAGGAGTATAATAAACGTACAGCATACCGTCCTTTGAGGTATAGGTTGCACTGAGATTATTCACTATATCGTTTGACTGGTAAAGCTTGAAACCGTTTGTTTCGAGAAGCTTGACATAATTTTTATAATCGTCGAGCGTTGCATCGGTATAGTAATACTGAAGATGATCGTTTCCGCAGTCGTAATTCGTATACGCCTTCAGCGTTTCTGGCTTCGGGAAGTCTATAAAATATCCTTCCTGCTGTTTGATTATGCTCAGGTTTGAAAGAATAGATAAGGACTTGTTTCCGATAGAATCTGTTGAAACGGCTGAAGAAAGATAAGATATAAAACCGTCAACAGCAAGCTGAATGGTTGTCAGAGTGTGGCCGGTTACAATAATTTTGTTTCCTACAACGCCAAAGCCGTAACCGTCGTCGCCGAGCTTTGCAAGAAACTCATCGTATTCCGGTCTGTCGCAGGGACCCACGAGAATTTCGAACATTCCGGATGTATCAGTGCCTGTCTTTACCCAGTCGGTTGCAAGACCCGGACTTACCTTTGTCAGAGTCTTGATTTTTTCTCTGATATCCTTTGCCGCAACAACCTCAAGGTCGCATAGATCTTTTGTATTGTCCGATGACATAGTAGCATCAAGACCGTCTTTGTATACGACCTTGAAATCCGATTTGCCGTCGGCTACGACGTTGAGCATGCCTACGGGTTCACTTACATACAGATAATTTTCTTCAAGAACAAGTTTCTTGTCAACAATCAGTGTCATAAAATAGTCGAGGGCCTCTGCGATTCTGTCGGGAGCTCCCGTCGTGATGACTACCTTATTATCGATAATGGCGATTACAAACGAAGACTTGTCCTCGGCGTTGTCAAGGGCTTTTGTCGACTGAGTTCTGTTTGTCTGTCCGACAAGAATCTCGTATGCGTTGTTTATTTCGTCGGTAACTCCGTCTTTTGACCAGTCGGTGCCGATACCTATATCAGCTTCGAGGACGGAGTTCAATTGTTTACGGAAAGCGATAACTGCCTTCGTAAAATCCGTTCCGCATTCTTCGGGACGTATTACTTTGTATTTTGTAAGGTCGATTTCAACTGCAGGAGCCGAGGTTTCGACGGCTTCGGTTGAAATTTCAGCCGGTTCCGTATCCGTACACGATGCAAGTCCGAGGAGGGCGGAAAGAACCAGCAGAAGGGATAAAAGTCTTTTGATTTTCATTATAATAATCCTCCGAATTTTAATAATTATAACACATCGGACAAGTCTTTTCAATAATAAATTATGTTATGTTTTTTCGAATAATATAACGAACCAACACGAGAATAAAGCTTAAATACAGGATTCGTAAAATTTTTTTCAGGGCAGAATTCAACTGAAATTTACATATTTAATTATTGCGCTTATATTTAAGATAAACAAAGACCTCTGACAGGTCTTTACAACTTTTTCAATTAATGCTATAATAGGCTTGAATAAAAATATAATTCAGAAAGGACAGATGATATTATGCCCGGTAATGATTCTTTGCTTAAAATCAAAGAAGCCGAAGCACAGGCTGATGCAATTCGAGAACAGGCAGTAAAAGACGCTCAGTCACTTGTATCCGACGCGCAGAGAGCCGCAGCCGATAGATATTCGGAAGCTCTGATAAACGCTGAAGAAGAAAAAAAGCTGTCTCTCAAAAAAATCAGCGATACCTCCCAGGCGGCCGCCGATGAGGAACGCAAGGACGCTGTTTTCGAGGCCGAAAGGCTTTCAAACCGCGCTCTGCGTCACAGAGAATCAGCGATACGCTTTATCTGCCTTGAAGTGAAAGAAAAATGTCAGTCGTAAGAATGAAAAAGCTTGAGGTCTGGGCTTATGCGACAGATGCCCGCGACCTCTCACGAAGGCTTGTCCGTCAGAAATGCGTTGACGTTTCGACGGTTCCGATTGATTCAGAGTATCTCACGAGATATGACAGCAGTGAATCCAAAAGAGCTGCCGAACAGGACCTCGCAAGGTATGAAAAAGTAATTAAAATTCTGACTCCTTTTTCCGCTTCAAAAAAGAGCAATCATCTTGAGTCCGTTGACGATTTCAAAAAGAACGGCACGGAGGCAGCGGCCGAAAAGCTCTGCAATGACGTTCTGAGCGCCGATGAAAGACGAACTCAGATTGAAAAGGAAATAGCCGCTCTTCAGTCGGCAAAATCACAGGCAAGCCCCTGGCTCGGACTTGACGTGCCTCTCGGCTGCAGCGGTACAAAAACGAGCACTGTTCTGCTCGGCAGCATTTCCTCAACGGTTAACGACCGTATTCTCGAAGAAGCACTCTCTGAATATGCTGCGGCATTCAGACAGATTTCCTTCGATCAGTCCATTCGCAATATGCTCGTTATCTGTGCAAATCAGGACCAAAGTGCAGTCCAGCGAACGCTTTCCAAGCTCGGATTTACGAAATATGAGTTTGCAGAGGATACTCCGGTTGCTTCTCAGGCTGTGGTTGCCGCAGATAAAAAAATAAAGGAGCTGCGAACCGAAAACAACAAGATAACCAAGTATCTTGTCAAATGCGGCGAGAATATCGACGACGTCAGGGTTCTCTGGGATATAGCGAAAACGCATATAACGGAAGCTGAGATGCGCGAAAGAATGGCAGCAACAGCCGACTGCGTGCTTCTTCGCGGCTTCGTCCCCGAAGAAACGGAAGCAAACGTCGTAAAGCTTCTGTCAAAAATGGATACGGCTTACGAGCTGTCGGACCCCGCAGAGGAAGAATATCCGACAGTACCCGTTAAGCTTAAGAACAACGCACTTGCAAGCTGCTTTGAATGGGTCGTCGGTATGTATTCACTGCCGGTTTACGGCTCTTACGACCCGACTGCGGTAATGAGCATCTTCTACATCATACTGTTCGCGACAATGATGGCGGACGTCGGTTACGGACTTTTGCTGATTATCGGCGGCTTTCTCGGTCCGAAACTTATGAAAGCCGACAAGGGGCTTTCAAAAGCCATGAATATGTTCGGCTGGTGCGGCGTCGGCTGCATTATAACCGGAGCGCTCTTCGGAGGCTGGTTCGGCAATATGCCGTCTCTTCTGTTCAATATCGAAGTACCGGCTCTCGTCGACCCCGTCTCCGATCCCATCAGCTTTCTGATTCTCGGAATCGCCCTCGGATTTGTACACCTCGTTGCCGGTCAGGTTATTAAGTTCTGCATAACCTGGAAGGAAAGCAAAATCGACGCAATCTGCGACAACGCTTTCTACTGGATTATCTACGCCGGAATCATTATGCTTGTCCTTGTTCCCGGAACCGCAGCTTATATCGTTCTCGGAACAGGCGCAGCTCTCGTTATTCTTACTGCCGGAAGGAAAGAGAAGAACTGGCTGCTGAAGCCGGTAAAAGGCCTGCTCGGACTGTACGGACTCATTAATTTCGGCTCCGATCTGATTTCCTACGCCAGAATTCTTGCCATTGCACTTTCAGGCTCGGTTCTTGCTCAGGTTTTCAATGTCCTCGCATCGATAAGTGACTCTCCTTCCTACAAATATACGGCGGGAATTCTGATTCTGATTTTCGGTCACGTGCTCAACTGCGTACTGAGCTCTCTTTCCGGCTTCGTACACACTTCGCGTCTTCAGTATGTCGAGTTTTTCGGCAAGTTTTACCGGGACGGCGGAATTGCCTATGCACCAATGCTTCCGTCTGAAAAGTTTTCAAAGATTTAAAAAAATAAAATACAGGAGTTTAAAATCATGGATTCAATTACCTACTCAGTTTTCAATTTTCTCAAAGAGTTTTTCGTAAATCCCTACGTTCTGACCGTTCTCGGTGCAGCCATTGCCATTATCGTTCCCGGTATGGGCTCAGCCAAAGCTGTCGGTAAAGCCGGCGAAGCACTTGACGGTCTGCTTTCCGAAGACCCTTCAAAATTCGGTAAAGCCTTCCTGCTTCAGGCACTTCCCGCAACACAGGGAATTTACGGTTTTCTTATTGCCTTTATTCTTCTTCGTAAACTTCCAAATCTTGGAGACGCCGGAACCACAGTTGGACTTTATTTCCTCGGCGCTGCACTTCCCATCGCCGTCGTAGGTTACATTTCTGCCATTTGCCAGGGTAAGGCAGCCTGTGCAGGTATTGCAACCATTGCAAAGCAGCCCGAAGCCTCCGGTAAGTGTGCAATCGCAACTGCCATGGTTGAACTTTACGCCCTGCTGTCGCTGCTTATCTCCTTCCTTCTCATTCAGCAGAATCCTTTCGGAATTGCAGGATGATAGGACTTGAGAAGGTAACAGACAGAATCATCAGTGAAGCACGCGGCGAAGCCGATAAGCTTATGGAAGCCGCAAATGCCAAAATACAGTCAATCAACGCCGCAACCGATGCAAAAATCGCTGCTATGCGTGAAGAGAAGAATCTCGAAATCCGGACCGAGAGCGAGAATATCGTGTCCCGCGCCCGTTCGGCTTCCGACACTCAGAACAGAAATATCATCCTTGACGTAAAGTTCAAGTCCCTTGACGAAACCTTTGCCGCCTGCGAGGAGGCCATAATCAAGGGTCCCAAAGAGGATTATATAGAGTTCATTCTTCTTCACACGAAGGCTGCAATCGAATCGGCTCCGGCTGACTGCTCCTGCGTTCTGTCTTTCAACGCCGATGATGCCAAAAACCTAGCTCCCATTGTTCTTGAGGGGCTCGGAATGCTTCATCCCGGCAGAAAATTCTCCGTCTCCGACAAGACGGCAAAAATAAACGGCGGAGTTCTTCTCGATTTCGGTGAAACCGACGTCGACTGCTCTGTAAAGGCCGTACTCTCCGAGTACCGACCGATGCTTGAAGCACCGCTGTGTCAGCTTCTTTTTGAAAGCACAAAGACAAAATGATGAAGAACAGAAAAACGAAATACTCAGAAGACGAATATGTCTATTCTGCGGTAAAAGTCAGCAGTATGTCCGCCAAGCTGATTACGGAAACGGAATTGCTCTCTTTCTGTGAGCTCGGTTCGTCAAAGGCTCTTCGCGAAAGACTCTGTGAATGCGTTTTTTTCAAAGAAGATGAAGAAGCATCTTTTGAAGAGCTTCTGTCCGGCGTCCTTGCAGGGAATTATGACACGCTGTCGTCATTTCTTCCGGACCGCTCTCCCGTGGATATACTCAGAGTCAGGAATGATGCTCATAACGTAAAGACTGCGATAAAATGTGCCGCTGCAGGTATAGAGCCTGACCCGTATTTTATGCGCGGAGGCATCTTTGATTCAAAAGATCTTGCGGATATGTGTGCAAAAAGAGATTTCTCCTCACTTCCGACAATGCTTTCGACGGCAGCGGAAAAGGCTCTTGAAATAATGGACAGTCATGCTTCCGCAAGACTGATTGACAACGTTCTCGACAGAGCCTGCTTTGATTATATGCGTGAGCTTGCCGCTGAATTCGGATGCCCGCAGATAGATAAGCTGTTAAAGCTCAAGACAGATATAGTCAATACCGTAACGAGACTTCGTATTCTGAAGATTAAGAATGAAAACACGGCAAAAGTCCTGCTTTCGGATTCATTCGTGGGAGTCGGCAATATTCCTCCTTACAAAATGATAGATTCTGAAACGCCGAATGCTCTGATTGAACTTCTTTCCGGATTTATTTCGGAAAAGAACAGTTCAAAGCTTCACTCAGCTATATCTGAAGGCGCGGGAAACGACAGACTTGCCGCAATCCTCGACACAGTCTTCCTGTGTGAAGCGCTTGACGTCTGCCGAAACGAACTGCTCGGTATCAGTCCGGTTATTTCCTATGCAATCAGCTTTGAATATCTTGTGAAAAACCTGCGAATCATTGCCTGCGGACTTGACGCCGGCAAAGATGCCGACGCAATAAGAGAGGAGCTGAGACTCTGTGTATAAAATAGCCGTAATCGGAAAAAGAGCCGATATTCTGGGGTTTATGGCTCTGGGGTTCAGGGTCGAAGCTGTTGAAAATTCCGAAGAAGCCGCAAAAACACTTCATTCTCTTGCAAAATCGCAAAAATATGCCGTTATTTTCCTCTGCGAAGATTTTGCAGAGGCACTCGAAGCTGATATTGCAAAGTACAAGGACGATCCCATCCCCGCAATTTTACCCATTCCCACTTCAACCGCAGATAACGGCTACGGTCTGAAAGCGGTTACCGACTCGGTTATCCGTGCTGTCGGTGCCGATATTCTATAACAAAGGAAATTCAGATGAGTACAACAGGTGTAATTTATAAAGTCTCCGGACCTCTGGTTATAGCCGAAGGTATGAGAAACGCCAATATGTTTGACGTCGTTCACGTAGGCAAACAGAAGCTTATCGGAGAAATAATTGAAATGCACGGTGACAAGGCCT
>DCGL01000049.1:15322-18446 GCA_002314565.1 Clostridiales bacterium UBA1779 | reverse complement strand
AGTGGTTATTTTGTTTCAAACTTTTGAACTTTCTTATTATTGTTCATGAGTTTCCTCTTTCGGTTTTCTGAAAAATAAATAAAGGATACCGGATTTTTAATTTACTGTAATGGGAATTTGAAACTCAAATTCTCTGAAAGATGCGGTTATATAGGTCTGATCTTTTCTTATAGGTTCTGTATCAAGCAAAGTTACTTGCTTTAACAATTCTGATTCCTGATTAATAAAAGCTACGGTTTCGTCTGAAAGTCTGAATATTGCAGTAAAAGAAAAGTCAAGATTCGGAGCGCTTCCTTCTTTAAAAACTGCGTTCTCTGAAGATATTGAGTATACTTTTATCGGTTTCGGTTCGGCATAAACCGTAATTTCGGCTATTAACGAGTCGGTTTCAATCTTCAGTACATTATCTCCGGCTTTATGTAAAGTGAAGAGGTTGTTTTTCAGTTCGGAAATCACAACGGGAATCGGTTGTCCGTCGATAACATCATAAAACACTTCACCGTCTTCAAATGAAAAAGTTTCACCTTCGTAAAACTCATACTGTTTTGAAACAAAGAAAAAGCCTGTCGGGGATTCCAATAAAACTTTACGAATCCACATTGCAGGTCTCAGTCCAAGACCGGTGCAGTTAATTTCAAAATCGCTTATGGCTCCGTCTTTTCCGACTGCAAAAACGAGTTTGGATTCATTATCGGTTCTCAATGCCCAAAATTCTGTTTTTTCCGGGCCGAATTTTACACTTTTGTTATCTGCATATTCGGTAAAGCCGCAAACCGACTCGTTTCCGAAAGACGTTGCATCGGATGAAATACTGATGATGGATGCGGCTGCATAATGTTTATAAAATTCAGTACGGCTTAAAAGAAACAGCTTCCCTTTTTCTGTTTCAATAATAAAATCTTCATAGTTATTTCCGAACGCTTTATTGTAAAATGTTCCGTTCAGAAAAGAATATATGTCAGAATCGGTCCACGAAACAGTTCTGAACTCGCTGCAATACTGAATGCAATCAATGGCTTTATCACAAAGCAAAAGCAAGGCATCTTCCGTTTCATCAATGACCTTCCATTTAATACCTTCCGGTCCGTCGTCCGTAATCCCGTTCTGTTCGTAATTACCGATAAATAAAGACTGTCCCAACTTGCTTCCGGTGTTTCCGTTTTCTTTTTCGTTAACGGTTCCACTTTGACTGTCGTTTGAAGAGTCTCTGCAGGAGCAAAAAAGCTGAGAAATAACCAGTAATTCAATAATAAAAAACAGGGGTACATACAGAAAGACTGATTTTATACGCCTGCTGTTGTCAAGCCGTTCAAATAACCAAGTCATGGCTGTTACCCCCTATATTAAATAATGTATAATTTATGTGATTATTATGTGCAAAAAACAAGTTCAGTTTCTGTTTTCTACGACAATTCCGTGTACATTATTTTGCCTGACTCATTGCGGGGAATTGAGCTGACGGAAATTACCGTAAATGCAATGGAATTCAGACCTGTTTTTTTACTGATAAAATCAATAATCTCCGTTTGTTTTTCTGAGGTGGTGTAGATTAGTATTTTGTCATCATCACCGACGCACGCAGCCTCGAAGCCGTTTTCGTTCAACAGATTCTCTGCTTCGTCAAGACTTACCCGATTTCCGAATACTTTGATAAATCTTGTTTTTCGACCGATAATATAGTAAAATCCGTCTGAATCTCTTTTGGCAAGGTCGCCCGTTTCAAGTCGGCCGTGAAGCTCGTCCCCTCTGACTGTATCTTCCTTCTTATGCGCATATCCCAGCATAACGTTCGGACCGTAATATACCAATTCCCCATCACGTTCATTTTCGGTAATGACGTTTCCGTTTGCATCAATCAATTCAAATTTTCCGCCCGGAATGGGTATGCCTATACTTCCGGCCTTATCTGCCGTCAAATCAGCAGGAAGATAGCTCATTCTTGCCGTTGCTTCGGTTGCCCCGTACATAACGAAGAATTTAATTCCTTTGTCAAGAAGTTCTTTGCTTATTCGTTCGTGAAGATTTTGTCCGAGATGTCCGCCGGCCTGAGTTATGTATTTCAATGACGGCAGCTCCATCTGCAGGAAGTGGAGTTTATCAAGTACACTGTAAAGATAAGGAACTGCACCGAATGTAGTCGCACCGTTTTTTTTGAGAAAGTACCAGAATCGAACATCGAAAAATGACCTTTCGGTTACAATGATGCCGGCACCTGAAGAAAGATGAGTCTGAATAATGGAAAGACCGTATGCATAATTCATAGGAAGAGTTGTTATGGCTTTATCTTCTTTGACTATTCCGAGAAATTTGACTATGGAATCCGTGTTTGCCTGTAAATTCCGATAGGAAAGCCGCACTAATTTGGAAGAACCTGTGCTGCCGGATGTTGTCAGTAATACGGCAAGGTCGTCAAAAGTCTCGGGACGGCTGTTGCCGGTTGAAATCAGCTTATATCCGCCGTACTTATAAATTCCCTCTTCATTAACAAAACTGTCGGGACACCATATGTACTGCGGTTGATAAATCTGCGTAAGATTTTCAAACAGCGCACAGTCCACGGATGAGTTCAGAAGGACGGGTACAATCCGTTTTCTGAGAAAGCCGATATATCCGGCAATTGAAGCAATTTGATTGCGGCAGATAAGAAAAACAAAAGATCTTTCGGGTATTATTGTCGATATGCTGTCGGCAATTATGGAAAGCTGTTTGTAGCTGAGTGTTTCATGCTCTGAAATCAATGCGGTATTATTGTCGTATTCTTCCGGAAAATCCCAAAATTTATGCATAATAAAAACCATACTACTGTTGATATAAAAAATCAACAGGATTTCTCGTGAAAATAAAGCCAAGTGAAATCAGAACCAGAATAAAAAGAATAATTGCTGAACCGATATTCCAGGCTTTTTCATATTTATCATCTTCAGAAAGTAATATTTTCTTTTTCAAGTACGGAATGACAGGAAAACATCCGATGACGCCGATGAGCAGATAAGCTCCGTACATTCTGAAATAGTAAAGAATCGTAGGAGAAAACATTAAAGAACCGGCGAACATTGCCCGATAGAACCAAAGAGCGTCTTTAAAGGAAGCGGTTGCAATCAGAGGTACAGACAAAAACAGGAAG
>DCGL01000049.1:0-15310 GCA_002314565.1 Clostridiales bacterium UBA1779 | reverse complement strand
AAGCCGATACGGCGGACAAGTCTGTTTATTTTTTTGTTTCCGATTGGTTTTATATGCGGCTCTGTCAGCATAGCCGTACAGTTGGCATATGCCCCACAGTAAATAATTAAGATTCATTCCGTGCCAGAGTGCCGTAACAAGCCATACGGAGGCGGTTACGAAAATATTCTGTAAGTTATTTACAATAGGCAGTGAGACATTCTTCCTTCGTAAAAATTTGCGCAGACGCACCGAAGGTCCGAGCAAAACAGGATAATATACGTATTCAGTGAACCAGGCGCATAAAGTAATGTGGAATCGTCTCCAAAATTCAGCTACAGATGAAGAAATGTAAGGATAGTTGAAATTTTCGGGTATTGAAAAACCGAAAACCCTGGCAAGACCGATTGCCATATCGGAATAAGCGGAAAAATCAAAATAAAGATATACGAGGTAGGATATACAACCGAGCCAGGCGTCACCGGCTTGTAAATTCGAAAGGGATAAATCCGAGTACAGGATTTCATTAACAAGAAAGGACAAGGTATCGGCAATAATAATCTTTTTGCATAATCCTACCGAAAATCTGCGGATACCGTCCCCGACCGCATCAAAAGATTCCGTTCTGTCGGCAAACTGGCCTTCAAACTTTCTGTATGAAATAATCGGTCCCTGTAAAATTCTGAAAAAGGGAGCTGTATACAGAACAGTATGAAAAAAACTGCAGGCGGATGTACACTGACCTCTGTATATGTCGACGACATAGGAAATGGAGGAAAAAATAAAAAAAGAAAATCCAATGGGAAGCGTTGTCTGAAATACGGAAAAATCCCTGTCGAAAAGATGTGACAAAAGGTTCAATACCGTGGAAAGCTTCGAAAACAGCAGGATTACGGTTAGATTTACGGCTACAGTCAGAAAAACCGCCGTTTTGCCGATGCGAGTACCGTTTTTTCCGTATGCCATTCTTCCGAAGCACCAGGTCAGAAAAATCATTCCGACAAACAGAAATACGTAAATGGGTTCTCCCCAGGTATAAAAACCAAGACTTGCAAGACAAAGAAACAGATTTCGCAGCTGTAAATTGTTTTTAGCAGGAATCAGATAATATATGCAGATGACTGCCGGCAGAAAAAGAAATAAGAAGGATGTAGATGAAAAATTCATTGTTACGGACCTGCCTTATTTCAAACGGAGATTATCTTCATAGCCTTCAATTGCGACACCCAAACAAAGCAGCACTGCGTCAGGTTTTGTCTGTTCAATAAAAGAACGTATACTGCCGTCAAAGTTTTTCGGGCTGATTATATCGATTATATCAAGATACTGTACCGTATCCGCAAGATACGGACAGAGGGCGTTAGCAAAAGAAAATTTGATAATGAGGATTCTCGTACCGTTCATACATGTATTGTTTTCAATAAATATTAGAGGACGGGCTCCGTACAGAAACGCGTTGTAAGATGATTCATTAATACTGAGACAGCTTTGGTCAATCAATGTATCGGAAAAGCTTCCGCTCTTGTCAATGAATCCCGGTATTACTATATGATAATTGCTCTCGTTGGTTGGATAGAACACTTCCATATCTTCTTTACGGGCAATCGTCCAAGTCTGTCCGTAACTTCCGAGAAAACTGTCAGGGAAACTAACGAGTTCATAATTATCATCCAAAAGAGCATTTGCATCGGTTGGTACAGAATACGTTTCCGTCAGATATTCTGCGGTTTTCCTTGCCGTTACAAATCCCGCGTGAACATTCCAATGGTGGTCCGTACGGTAGAACCATGAATAAAGGTCGTCGTTTTCAGCAAGCAGCCATTCTTTTGTTTCTACGTAGTCAATGTCATTTTCGTCCATAAACGCCTTGTATTCATCCATCATCTGAGTATATCCGTGAGGTACTCCTTCCGGAAATACCGTAACACTGTCATCGGATTTATCAGGAGTTATAAGAGATACAAAGGGGATGTCATTGCTTTTCAGCCAATCAGAGAAATCAAGAATAGAATTCCACGCTTCAGTTGAGGGACAGTATTTAAAGCATTCAGCAAGATAGCCGTTTGGCAGCTTAATCAGTGCTTCAGAATCTGTTATTAAAACGTCTCCGCTTAATAAATTCTCAAGAGTGCAAATGCACTTTTTCAAAGGCGATGACAAAGGTTCGATTTTTCTCAGATTTTCTTCGAAGTTGTCAGTTACCCATTTCGCAAGATTCTGATAATCTTCAACAAATCCGAAGCCGGGTTTTTCTGTTGATTTTGTATCGTTCTGAACATCCTCAGAAAATGGATATTGCTGTAAAAATGATATTGTATCGGTTTTATTGTTTATTTTTCCTGGAAGATGATTCGAAATTACAATAACTGTTGCCGTTATCCCGAAAAGCATCATCATTGCCAAAAAACAAACGGAATAAATAACGTTTGTTTTGTTTGATTTTTCTTTCATTGAAAATTAATAATTGTTTATACGAGATGGTTTTTAACCATATTTTCAATTGCATCTACGGAATGAAAGCTGTTTTCTTCAATATCAGCAAAGGTGATTTCAATATTAAACGCTTCGTCAAGCTCTGAAATGAGCCGGATCATCGTTAGTGATTGAACTCCTTCCTCTTCCATCAGAGAGTCGGAAAGAAGATTGATTCCCGGAACAAGATCGGTCAGAATCTTTTCAACTATTTCACGAATATTTAAGCTTTCCACAGCTTGCCTCCAATATTTCTCAGTTAGCTTGTTTTTTTGTAAAAATCGGATTTCTGAAGGAATCGTACGGCAGGTGGAAACCGATAAGGTCTTCAAATTCTTCTTTCACACCGTGCCCGGCACACATCTGATAGAAGAACTCTCCGTTTGGATTGCCCTCGATGATGCACCAGCCCTTATCAGTGTGAGTCACGTCCCAACCGATATAACGGGTTGTCGGAAGCATCCTTGAAGCTCTCGTGAGCATTTCTTTCAGGTCATTCCAGTCCGGTATCATCATACCGCAGATTTTCTGCCCCGTTACGGGATTTGCGTCCAAATCACCTGCTGCGTTTTTTCCGTTTGAAATCACTTCACCGCTGTCGGAATCGATAAGTGCCACACAGCTGTAATCCTCTCCGGTCTTGTCTTTTCCGTTACCGTACAGAAGTCTTAAACAAGGATAGAAAAAATGAACCTGTCCTTTGATATTTATTGTTGTGACTCGCAAAAGCGACAATTCATTCGGGTTAAGCCGTCTCATAAATGCAGAAGGTACTATCTGTTCTTCAAGAATCAGACGGTGGTCTGATTCCCTTTTAATTTCATCACCGGAAATTTCAGCCGCTTCTCTGCATAAGGCATCAAAGGTATCACGCAGTGTGTTGCCTCTGTAAACCAGACGATGAGCTCCGATTGCAAGTTCCATATTGTTGGGCTTAACAAATACTGCCGAATTCTTATTGACAAACGAACAAAAACGTTCGAAATCATTTTCGTCCGAAAGCAGCATCGCTTCCCTTTTATAAAAAGGTTTCAAGAGTGTATATGCTTCATATTTATTATCCAGGATATGGTTATCTGAAGGTTTGTTCAGAAAAGCGGTATAGAGAAAACGGCTTTCCCAAGTAATATAACGGATTCTTTCGCTGTGACTTTTTTCGGCAAAATGATATATACTGAATTCAAGAAGGCTTGTCCCGTACATCTGAGTGCAGTATACAGATGCATAAATAAGTGACAAAAGGTAAGATTTGTCTTCAATAAATGCACTGAATTTTTCAAGATTGCTACGAATGTAGTTATCAGGATATGCTGCAGGGTGCTTCTGCAGGAAGCGGCGTCCAGCTTCCGTCATTTCTTCAAAGGTTTCGGCTGTTTCGAGTGATGACATAAAAATTGATTCCGAAGCTAAAATGCTGTTCCTTTCTTTACGTAATTTCGGAAATATCAATATAAGTGATAATTACAGCAGACCGTCGGATACGCAGAATGCAATCGCCGACAAAGTGATTATCCAAATGCAGAGATTCTGCCTCCACGTGAATTTTTCTTTCAGAAATATCTTGGCGCCGATAATCGGAACAACCGGATAAATTACAAAGAGAATTCCGGTACGCACGGCATCGCAATACGATGCAACCATATACAGCTGAGAAGAAAGAAGTGCTGAGACGGAATAACCGACAGAACTTATCGGATGGTTTTTCAATGGAATAAACCATTTTTTTCTTTTTAAACAAAGGAAAATAAATAGAACTGCGGCAGGAAAAATAGATAAAAAATAGCTTGTCATTATATAATCAACCGTACTTATGTTTCCTTCATCAATAATAAATGTGGTGATAAGGGAATCAAGCGAATCAATAATCAGTGATAACATCAGTATGCAGATTCCGAGAAAATAGCTGCGGCGGTTCTTTTTGAAAACTGACTTTTCTGCATTATTGTTTTTCTTTGTAAACGATTCCGCAAAAGGATACAGTACAATGAAAGTCAGTACCAAAATAATGGGTATCAGTCTGAGAGGGTGAAACATTTCTCGTACCGCCGGCAATTTTCCGAGGCAGAGATTGAAAAGAATAAGACCTAAAAAATAAAAGATGCCGGACGAGCCGCTTACTGCTTCAGCAACTGATAAGCGAATAAATTTAAAGCTGAGTAGATAATAAATCCAGTACAGGAAAAAACAAAGCAAATTGACAAGGATGAGAGGTTGAAGAACGAGCAGCTGCCATGGGGACATACCGCTTTCACCGAAACCGAAAAACCAAAGTATAATGCTGATGAAAAATGAAAGAATGGAAACTGTTATGCATAATTCAAGCGGGGTATATGAATTTCCGGAATTGACGCTTTTTTTCCCTATAATATCCGTGACTGCATAAAGAAGCAATGACAGAGCGGCAAATATCAGCCACATGAAAAATCCTTTCTATGACAGAAGACAGCGGATGACTTCTGTTAAACTCGCTAATTATTTATTAGTAGCGTAAATTTAAATTAATAATATAATATTATATCATAATGAAAGTTAAAGTACAATGTTTATTTTGGGTATTCTGCTGTTTGCTTGTCCCCTGCAGGCAACAAAAAAGAAGAAGCCAAAAGCTTCTTCCCTTTTTGTTTGGTGGAGGCGGGGGGAATTGAACCCCCGTCCGAAAATCTCTTGATACGGGCATCTCCGGGTGAAGCCGATTATTTAAGCTTTCCCATGGGAGCCGGGAACCGGCACCCTGAACCCATAGGTATCCTTTTTATGCATGACGGATGCAAAGGAATAAGTCTCCGTGCACGTTCATCACTCAATGACGCCTCAACTCCCGGCCGTGATACTCCGGGCGAGACGGGCTGCCCCGCAGGGCGGCATCACCGCTTAAGCGGCGAGAGCAGTATTATCTGCGTTTAAATTTAGGCGAACATTTTTAAGAGTTGCTCAGCTCTACCCGCTTCCCGGACCTCAAAATCCCCGTCGAAACCTTTACGCCCCCATATATTCAGCGGAGTACCGCTATAATACTGTGGGGATTGAACTCCTTCCAAACCGCGGGAGTTCAGGTCAGAACGAAAAAATCAGTCCTTGTAACTGTTTGCCTGATACCTTTCGTTGTCGCGTTTGACTGCCTTTTCTGCAAGAGCGTCGCGTTTGTCATACAGTTTTTTACCGCGGCACAGACCGAGCTCAACCTTTACCTTTGAGTCCTTGAAATACAGGGACAGGGGAACCAGTGTGAAACCTTTCTGTGAGACTGCATTGAAAAGCTTTAGAATTTCGCGCTTGTGCATCAGCAGCTTTCGGATACGGAGGGGATCACGGTTATAAATGTTTCCTTTTTCGTAGGGACTGATGTGCATATTGTACACAAACAGCTCGCCTTTGTCGATGGAACAGTATGAATCTTTGAGATTTACCGTTCCCGCTCTCAGGCTCTTGACCTCTGTGCCGCACAGTTCAATTCCGGCTTCGTACTTCTCTTCCACGAAGTAATCGTGATAAGCCTTTCTGTTGGCAGCAATGGTCTTGATTCCCTTTTTGATGGCCATAATACCCCTCCTTTCCGCTTATTGCTGTAGTATTATACTACAAATATAACGATTTTTCAAGTAAAAAATGCACCCACGGGTGTGTGAGTGCATTTTACAGTATTACATCTTAACGGTTTCTCTGTATTCAAGAAGCTTGATAAACAGGCCTCCGACAACGGTTCGGTTGCGGAATGAGATATCCTTTTCGCATCTCTTGCTGTAATATGATTTGTGAAGTCCTGTCAGCGTCCAATACCAGTCTGTCATAGGTACGCGGGAAACGGTATAATTATATGCCTTCCACAGAGGCTCGACGAGTCTTTCGAAGTCGTCGCGGCTTTCTGCCAGCGTTGCAGTCCAGACAAGCCAGTCGCACTTCGTATAAGGCTGACGGTTATCAAGGTCGAGACCGTAAGGATGTATCACTCTGAAATATGAATTGAACTCAGACTCAAGCACTTCGCGCGGCATAAGCTCTGTACCGAACAGCTTGTCCCAGACGATATTGTATTTCATCGAGAAGGTTCCGGGACGGTCAAAGGCAAGGCGGTAGCTGCCGTCGCCGTTTGAGGCACGCTTTGCCCAGTCAAGTGCCATTTTCTTTGCGATACCGATATACTTGTTCTTTTCGGCCTTCTGACCGTTCATTCCCTTGAGTATACCGTAGCCGGCAATACCCATAATTGCCTTGAGAGACAGGTTGCAGTTGTGGGCAAGATGGCCTGCAAAGTCGTCAGTGCAGAGCTGATTTGCCGGGTCTGAACCGTTTTCAAGCAAGTATTTCACCCAAGTATCAAGAATATCCATATGCTCATTTGCATAAGCCGGGGATTTTTCAGCGAGAGCAACGCAGGTTTCCATAACGAGCATATTTCCGCACTCTTCAACCGGCATCTGCTTTTCAATGGCATTGTTGCCGTAAACCTGACCGTTGAGCAGCGGGTACTGTCCGCAGTCGTGAGGGGCGAAATCGAAGGGCCATTCGGGGGATAAAGCATATTTGTAAATGGGACGCATCATTCCCTTGACGAGCTCCGGATTGTAAAGCAGGAACAGGGGGATTGAGGGATAAGAAACGTCCACCGTGGCTGCACAGCCGTTGGAGAAGCACTCCTTGGATACGAAGAGGACCTTTCCGTCTTCGTCAAGCGCGAGCTTGTGGGCTCCGACAGCCTGGCGGAAGGCGAGCTGAAGCAGTTCCGCATATTTTTCTCCTCCTGCCTTGACGGAGTCGTAGAATAAGTCACGGTCAAGGTCGCGGCATTTTGCAAGAACCTTTGAATAATCGGCGTGTGCCTTTACGATTTCGTCGGTGATTTTCTGTCCGTCGCGGTTCCAATATGACGTAAGCTGCTTTCCGAAATAAACAAGGCTCTTTACGTCGTCGTAAGCAAAGGTTATCAGATTCTTTTTATCGGCTGCAAATGAAAGACTTACGTATTTCATTCCGTCGTCTGAATTGATGACGGATGCATCTCCCTTGCCTGTCAGATAGAAATAACCCCATTCGATTCTGACATCATCACCAGATCTGTAAAGCAGATTCTGCTCTTTAAGACCGATTCTGGCTGATGACAGACCATCCAGACTGAGAATCTCGGTTTCTGTTTCGCCCTGGCCGCGGATGTTCATGCAGATTTCTTCGGATACGGATACCGTGATATTAACGCTGTGTCTGTGGCCGTCTGTGAACTGCTTTTCGATTTCGAGATAGGAAACAGGGCGAGAAAGGTAATAAAGATCACCGGGAAGAACGGGGGATGTAAAGCGGCAGATAAGTCTGACACCTCTGGCTTCAAAAATATAAGTGGTTGTAAAACAATCAACGTCAACGGATACCTGCTTCATTGCGGGTACTGTTTCCGGATTTTTTCCCATAAAACGGAATTTTTCGCCGTCGATCTCGGCAATTCCGGATACTGTAATCGGTGAATTTGTCCAGTGAACGGTTTCGGCATCGGTCAGTCTGTCAGCCGGTGACCAAAGTGAGAAGTAAGGATCGATATTGATCAAAGGATAAGCTGGGGCTCTGAGTCTCATTATTGAAAATCCTTTCAGTCGGTGTTCGGACAGGCAGATTATAGTTTTGATGTTATTCTGTCCGTTGACACAATTATAACTTTTTTGATTAAAAAAAGCAAGAGATTAATTGAATTTATGTTTGCGCTTTAAGATGTCTGCCGACTTTTCATCATTGACAAAAACGAGAATTGACTTTATAATATATGTTGAAAAATTTAAGTGAGGTATATTCTTTAATGGAAGGACTCAGAACCAAGGTACATAAAGCGGATCTGTGTGTCATAGGCGGAGGCTTCGGCGGTATGCTGACGGCTATTTCGGCTGCAAGACACGGTGCAAAGGTCGTTCTTATGCACGACAGACCCATGCTCGGCGGCAACGCTTCGAGTGAAATCAGAATGTGGGTCTGCGGAGCGGGCTCCCGCGTCCGCAATCTGCAGGAAACAGGAATTATGGAGGAGATTGCTCTTGAAAATATGAAGCGCAATCCTTCGAGAAACTGGTCAATCTGGGACACGATTCTCTATGAAAAGGTCAGATTTGAAAAGAATATCGTACTCCTTCTCAACTGCGCTTGCAATTCGGCTGACAGTGAGAACGGACATATCAAATCCGTATCAGGTTTCCAGCTGACGACGTACACGAATCACACGGTTTATGCGGATATTTTCGCCGACTGCTCGGGCGACAGTATTTTAGCTCCGCTCGTAGGTGCCGAATACCGTGTAGGGCGCGAAGCGCAGAAGGAGTACAATGAGGAATTCGGGCTCCCCGAGGCGGACAATCATACCATGGGAATGTCCGTGCTTATTCAGGCAAGGGAGACCGACCATAAGGTCGAGTTTGAGGCTCCTGCCTGGGCGTATAAATTCGAGACCGATGACGATATGAAGAACAAGCCGCACGAGTGTCTGGTAAAGCCCAATACGAACTTCTATTGGATTGAGCTCGGCGGTATGCAGGACTCGATTCACGATACGGAAGAAATCCGCGATGAGCTGCTCAAGGTGGCACTCGGTGTCTGGGACCATATGAAGAATCACGGCGACCACGGTGCCGACAACTGGGAGCTTGAATGGCTCGGTTTCCTGCCCGGAAAACGCGAAAGCCGCAGATATATAGGTGATTACGTTCTCACTCAGAACGACGTTGAGAACGGAGGCAAGAATTTCGAAGACACCGTTGCTTACGGAGGCTGGCAGATAGACAACCATCTTCCCGGAGGCTTCTTTATGGAATCAGGGGCAAATCAGGGCGGACACCTTCAGAAACGCCGTCTGTCCGAGCCCTACGCCATTCCGCTGCGCTGCCTGTATTCGAAGAATATCGATAACCTGATGTTCGCGGGCCGCAATATAAGCGCGTCTCACATAGCTTTTGCTTCATCCCGCGTTATGGGCACAATCGGTGTTATGGGACAGGCCTGCGGAACCGCCGCTGCCGTTGCCATAAAGTACGGACTGAAGCCCCGTGAGGCTGCACAGACGAAGATTTCGGAAATTCAGAATATCCTTATGGAAGACGACTGCTTCCTGCCCGGATTTACAAGAAAGAATTATCCTCTTACCGAGAGGGCAAAGCTCAGCTGCGATTACGGCGACTGCTCTTCCCTGCGTTCCGGTCTTGACCGCCGCATCTGGGGGAATGACAACGGATACTTCGGAAAGATTGACAAGGCGGTTACCTATACTTTCTCGGAAAAGACTCGCGTAAACGGTTTCAGAATTATTGCCGACTCTGACCTTGACCGCGAGCAGATTGACGGAAATCCCGACCTTATGTACATTCCGATGCCGCTTTTCCGCGCAAGAGCCTACAACAATACATCCTTCGGCTTCCCGAAATGCATGCTCAAGAAATTCCGCATCGAAGCAGAAACGGAAAAAGGAGTTTGGAAGACGGTTTATTCAACTGACTCAAACTATCAGCGAATGATCCGCCGGGAGCTTGAGAACATTGAAGCTTATGCTGTTCGCCTGATTCCCGAGGCAACCTACGGCAGCGATGACCTCATAAACACCTACGGATCCGCCGTCGCACATATTTTCTCGTTTGACCTGTATTAATTACATCTTTTACACAAAGCGTGCCGGGGGGACGGTTCTCCGGCACGCTTTGTGTTTTCACAGAGTCGGAGAACCGTCCCCCGGTACACCACTGATTCTCCAACGTGCCAAAGAACCGTTCCCCGGCACGCATGCAAAACAAAAAACAGTTCTTGACTTTTTAAATTAAATATAGTATAATTATAAATCATTTTGTAAAACAAGGAGATGGTTCTTTAATAATGGACGCAGACGGTAGTAGTACAGGCAATTTATTATGCATAGTACTTTTCGTAATTTTCGTAATACTCGGCGGTTATTTTGCAGGCTCTGAGTCCTGCTTTTCTGCCGTGAACAAAATCCGTATGAAATCGCTTGCCGAAAACGAGGGCAACAAGCGCGCCAGATTTGTTATGACTATACTGAACAATTTTGACAAGGCTCTTACGACTCTTCTCATCGGCAACAACATCACACACATAGCAGCTGCCAGCGTTGCAACTCTCTGGGTGACCGAAAAATTCGGCTCATCCGATACTGTCACGCTCGTCAGCACGTTCGTGACCACAGGGATTGTATTTCTCTTCAGTGAGATGATTCCGAAGAGCTTTGCCAATGACAGAAGTGAAACTATGTCACTTGCTTGCGCTTCTTCTTTACGTCTGCTGATGAAGCTCTTCTCTCCTCTTGTGGCTTTTTTTACGCTCATTTCAGATTACGTTTCTGGACTGTTCAAGGCTGAAGAAGACCCGTCGATAACCGAAGACGAACTGATTGACATCATCGATACTGCCGAAAAGCAGAAGGTTATCAATGACGAGCAATCGGACCTGCTCAAATCCGTTCTCGATTTCACTGAAACCACGGCTTCCGACGTTATGACGATGCGCGAGGATATCGTTTTCTTTGACTATCACCTGAGTAACCGCAAGCTTATCGAAGAAGTCAAAAAGGTTCATCTTTCCCGCGTTCTCATCTGCGACGGTTCTCTTGACAAGGTTATCGGTGTGCTTTCCGTCAGAAAATTCATCCGTGCCTACATAAAGAATCACAACGTCGAAAAGCGCTCGGTTATGATGAAGCCCCATTATGTTGAAGCTCACGAAACCATTAATTCACTTCTGGACACGATGCGTCAGCGCAAAATCACCCTCGGTATCGTTCGTGATGCGGAAAAAAAGATTGTAGGCGTTGTCACTATTGAAGACTTCCTTGAAGAGCTCGTCGGCGAAATCTGGGATGAAGAGGACGTAGTTGATAACTCCTTCAATAAGGTAGGAGGCAATCACTTCGAGGTCAGCGCAACGATGAAGATGAAGAACGTTTTCGAACGCATCGGGGTTCCGATTCCCGAGGAGGGTGTCGATAATATGGCAATCGGTGTCTGGGCTACGATGAAACTTGATACACCCGAAAAAGACGACGTATTTGTTGTCGGTAATATTGAAATTACCGTTGATAAAATGGACGGAAACAGAATTGTGCTTCTTACCGTTCACGTAATGGATGAAGAAGATCTTGCCGAACTTCAGGAAAGTGAGGCAGAGCAATGAGACCCGTTCAGATAATCTTATACATAATTGTAATTTTCGTTATGCTGCTGCTTTCTGCCTTCTTCTCCGGAAGCGAAATCAGCTTCAACGCATCAAACAAAACGAGACTGAAAAAGAGCGCCGATGAAAAAGTACGCGGCGCAAGACTTGCATATTACATAACTGAAAAGTTCACGACTGCACTGTGCGCGATACTCGTCGGCAACAACCTTGCCAACATCGCTGCTTCAACCTGCGCAACGGCACTGTTTATAGACCTTTTCTACAGACTTTTCAAAACACAGGGCTACAGCGGAATCGCTTCAACGGTTTCAACTATCATAATGACCGTTATCGTGCTGATTTTCGGTGAAATCGTACCGAAAATTTTGTGTAAGAAACACGCGGACAAGCTCGTTCTTGTTCTGGCACTTCCCGTACGTATTCTCACGATAATTCTTTACCCCGTTGTTGTAATAATTATGGGACTTATGTGGATTCTCAGAAAGATTTGGGGCAAGGACAGCGAGGGAACTCCTGCCGTTACCGAGGACGAACTCTCAACGATTATCGATACGGTTGAAGAAGAAGGAGTTATAAACGAAGATCAGAGTGAATTGCTTCAGTCTTCTCTTGAATTCAAGGATACGACGATTGAGGAGATAATGACCCCGCGTATCGATCTTATTACGATCGACATCAACGACGATAAAGAGGCGATAATCGCGACGATTGAGACCTCTACTTACTCAAGAATTCCGGTTTACGACGATACGATAGACGATATAATCGGGGTATTGCATCTCAACCACTATTTCAAGGAAGTTGTGGATAATCCGGATATTGATATTCGCAAAATGCTTCGCGCTCCTCTCTTCCTTCATAAGACTATGAAGCTGCCGATGGCTTTGCGCCGTCTGCGTGAGAAGAAAACTCATCTGGCAATAGTAATTGACGAATTCGGCGGAACCCTCGGTGTCGTAACCATTGAAGACATACTCGAAGAAATAGTCGGAGATATCTGGGACGAGTCGGACGATATTATTCCGGACATTATTGAGCGTCCGGACGGAAGATATGAAGTCAACGGCGATATGAATATCGACGATTTCTTTGCCGCAATCGATTTCGAGCCGCCTGAAGACTTTGAATGTCAGTATTCAACGGTCGGAGGCTTTGCAATTGAAAACCTCAATTCCGACCCAAAGGTCGGTCAGTATTTCGATTACGACCGTCTTCGCGTTCTCGTTTCCGATATGGAAGACAAGGTTCGCGTTACAAAGCTTTTCGTAACGGTCAATCCTCCGAAGAAGAATGAGGAAGAGGATGAAGGCATCTTTGCGAGAAAGCGTAAGGACGAAGACGAAGGACAATAATATAAAAAAGGATGGCCGGGCGGTCATCCTTTTTTGTGTATTAATGAGAAAGCCTCATCCGTCACGGCTGCGCCGTGCCACCTTCTCCCGTGGAGAAGGCAAGTTTTGCCGTTGGAAGGCAAGTATAAACGTTGGAAGGCAAGTGAAAATAATTATTTGCGCTTCAGTGATCCGAGCAGCTCCTTTGCAAAGCCCATAAGCGGTTTGAAATTGAAAGCAAGAATCAGACAGAAGAACAATAGCTGGACGGCGACGCGAAGCGGGATGAAGAGCAGATTGCCTTCAGGCAGGCCCATAACCTGCAGGAAGGCCTGGGCGGATACGAGAAGCGTGTTTATTACTATGCGAACGGGATAGACGTGGAATTCGATGTAGCGGCGTGTGGTCATACAACGGATAATGAAAAGGACGACGTAGCTGACGATTGTCGCGATGCAGACGCCCTGAACGCCGAGAGGACGGACGAGAACTGCGGACAGCACTATGTTCGTCACAGCGCCGCACAGAGCCGTCAGAAAGTCCGGAAGCGTTTTCTTCGATACCATAAATACGGAGCTCATAAAGGTCGAGAAAGCGCTGAATACGGTTGCTACGATGAGTGTCGGACTCCAGTCCCAGGCCTCAAAATAGGATTTTCTGAGAAGGAAGAAGGACAGAAATTTGATGAGGAGAATAAGGCCGGAGGCCGCAAGGAAGATGAACGAGGAATAGGATTTGAAGACGTCGCGGAAGAATCCGTTTCTGTCGCTTCCCTCCTTTGAATCCCTGACGGAGGACAGCTGCCAGGCCTCGATAAAGACCGTCGTAAGCAGAGTCAGCAGTGTCGGCAGCTTATATGCCCAGGTGAGCATGCCGTTGGCTTCAAGTGATACTCCTTCTCTCACGATAACCTGGTCTGTAATATTCGTTAGAGTCCACATAAGAGTCGTGGGAACGAGCGGCAGACCGTATTTAAGAAGATCTTTAATAAGCGGAATCTTAACGAGCTTTAAATCAAAATCAAGATAAAGCTTTTCCTGAAGAGTCAGCCAAATAGCAACTATGAGGTTTGCAAGGGAAATCGAGATGATGTAACCGTAGGCGTTGAGTTTGAAAACACCGATAAGCAGGATATTGAGTACGATTACGAGAACGGTATTAACTATTCCCTGCAGCGCGTAAAGCTTGGTTTTTCCGAGCGAGCGGATATAATATGAAACCGCAATCTGGTAGTTGGCACACAAAACAAAAAATACAATCAGAAGCGTATACGAGGCGTTCCAGGCTGTCAGGAACTTACCGAGCAGCAGAAGTATAGGTGACAGAAGCACGAATGCAAGGCATCCGACCCCCATTACGGCCATAGACGAAGAAAAGACTTCTTTTTTTCTGTCCCCTGCATCGATTGTAAATCGCATCAGCGCGTCATACACGCCGATGGCGGCAATGGGCATAATGAAATTACCCACCTGCTGAATCAAAGCCACTGCGTCGGATTCCCCGGTTGTGAGAACAGACGTGTAGAAGCCCGACATCAGAAAGACGATTGCCTTTGACAGGAAGGTGCCTACCGCAAATATCAGAGTATTGGAGAGAAGTCTCTTGTATCTTTTGTTTTCCATATCAAATACTCCGCCGGGCTCTTTTGGGAGCCCGGCATTCAATAAAGTGAAAAATTACTGTTCGTTGCCCCAGTTGTGCCATACGTTCATAACGTCATCGTCATCTTCGAGCTTTTCGATGAGCAGACTCATGAACTTAATGTCGTCTTCGTTGTCGAGATCTACTGTGTTGGAAGCAACCTTTTCCTTATCGGCGGAATCCACCTTGTATCCGGCGGCTGTGAGAGCTTCGGAAACGGCGTAAACGTCGTCGGGCTCGGTGTAGATTTCGAATACGTCTTCGTCAGCGACGAAATCTGCGGCTCCTGCTTCAAGAGCGGTTTCCATCAGCTTGTCTTCGTCGATGTCTCCGTCTTCGTTTGAAATGATGATAACTCCTTTTTCCTCAAACATAAAGGAAACGCAGCCTGTCTGACCCATATTTCCGTGATACTTTGAGAAAGCGGCTCTTACGTTGCCGGCGGTACGGTTGCGGTTATCGGTCGTAGCTTCGACGATAACGGCGATTCCGGACGGACCGTAGCCTTCGTAGGTTACTTCTTCGTAGTTTACGTTTTCTGCTCCTGCAGCCTTCTTGATGGTTCTCTCGATGTTGTCGTTGGGAACGTTGTTGGCCTTGGCCTTTGCGATAAGGTCACGAAGCTTTGAGTTGGAGTTCGGGTCCGTTCCGCTCTCCTTGACGGCAATGGTGATTTCCTTACCGATTTTGGTGAAGACCTTTGCCTTTGCGGCGTCGGTCTTTTCCTTCTTGTGCTTAATGTT
>DCGL01000111.1 GCA_002314565.1 Clostridiales bacterium UBA1779 | reverse complement strand
CCATGTTATCGGGATGAAGTGTACGGCCCGTTCCTCCGCCGGAAGCAACGGAGAAATATTTGAAGCCGTTCTCAACGCACCACTTCTTGTAGGTTCCGGCAGTAGGATGCTGGAATCTGGTGGGGTTGGTGGAGTTACCGGTGATGGAAACGCCGACCTTTTCAAGTCTCATAACGGCAACGCCTTCGGGAACTGAATCGCAGCCGTAGCAGCGGACGTCAGCTCTGGGACCCTTGGAGAAGCGGACTTCGCGAACGATTTCAACTTCTTCAGTGGCGGGAAGGAACTGAGTCTGAACGTATGTAAATCCGTTGATTCTGGAAATGATGTAAGCGGCATCTTTTCCGAGACCGTTGAGGATAACGCGCAGGGGTTTGGTTCTTACCTTGTTGGCGTTGAGGGCAATCTTGATAGCGCCTTCAGCAGCGGCAAAGGATTCGTGACCGGCGAGGAAGCAGAAGCACTCTGTTTCGTCGGAAAGGAGCATCTTGCCGAGGTTGCCGTGTCCGAGACCGACCTTGCGGTTTTCGGCAACGGAGCCGGGGATGCAGAAAGCCTGAAGACCGATACCGATATCAGCAGCAGCGTCGGCAGCTTTCTTATCGCCCTTCTTGATGGCGATGGCGGCACCTACTGTGTAGGCCCACTTGGCATTTTCAAAGCAGATAGGCTGTGTTTCCTGTACGATGGTGTAGGGATCGATGCCCTTTTCGTCGCAGATAGCCTTGCATTCATCAATAGACTTGATTCCGTACTGAGCGAGTGTAGCAAGAATCTTCGCTTCACGTCTTTCGTAACCTTCAAATGTAGCCATTACTCAATACCTCCTCAGTTCTTTCTGGGGTCAATGAACTTTACGGCACCGTCTTCAGCGGTGAATCTTCCGTAATGTCCCATTGCCTTCTGGTAAGCTTCATTGGGCTCCATGCCCTTCTTGATGAAGTCGGTCATCTTGCCGAGAGATACGAACTCGTAGCCGATGACTTCGTCATTTTCGTCGAGAGCCATCTTTGTGCAGTAGCCCTCAGTCATTTCGAGGTATCTTACACCCTTTTCCTTGGTTCCGTACATAGTACCGACCATGGAGCGGGCTCCCTTGCCGAGGTCTTCAAGACCTGCGCCGATAACGAGACCGTTTTCAGAGAAAGCGGACTGGCTGCGGCCGTAAACGATCTGAAGGAAGAGTTCTCTCATAGCCGTGTTGATGGCATCGCAGACAAGGTCTGTGTTGAGAGCCTCGAGAATTGTCTTGCCGGGAAGAATTTCAGCGGCCATAGCAGCGGAATGAGTCATTCCGGAGCAGCCGATGGTTTCAACGAGAGCTTCCTCGATGACACCGTTCTTTACGTTGAGGGACAGCTTGCATGCGCCCTGCTGAGGAGCACACCATCCGATACCGTGTGTGTAAGCGGAAATATCGGTAATCTGCTTGGCCTGAATCCATTTGCCCTCTTCGGGAATGGGAGCGGGACCGTGGTCAACACCTTTGGTGACCTTGCACTGATTCTGCACCTCAGCGCTCATTGCGTAAGGGCATTCACTGACATTGCTCATTGGAGTAAGTCCTTTCAATATTTAAATTTTAAAATTGACTTTACGTTATTGCCGGATTAGCGGCAGCGAGTGTTTTATTATTTTACGATTTCGCCCATAACCTGACCGAAAGCAGCGGCAGCGTTGCATTCGTCGGTATCAATGTGCATGGCAAGAGCAAACTTGGGGGATACTCTTACGACAACGTCGTCGAAGATAAGGGGACGGGCAGTGTCGAGCTTAACCTTGACAATCTGCTTGTCCTGAACACCGAAAGCTTCGGCATCGGCAGGAGTCATATGGATGTGACGCTTTGCAACGATGGCGCCTTCTGCAATCTCAACTTCACCGGCAGGACCGACGAGCTTGAGTCCGGGAGTTCCGGCAACGTCGCCGCTCTCACGGATGGGAGGAGTTACACCGAGAGCTCTTGCGTCTGTGAAAGAAAGCTCAACCTGGTTGGCGCTTCTTACGGGTCCGAGAACGGACATCTGAAGCTGGCCCTTGGGACCGATAACTGTCAGCTTTTCGTTGGCAGTTGCGAACTGGCCGGGCTGGCTGAGCATCTTCTTAACTGTGAGCTCGGCTCCCTTGCCGTAGAGGATTTCAACGGCTTCTGCTGTCAGGTGGATATGACGGGCGGAAGTCTCAACAATGAACTTGTTTTCCATGTTTTTCTCCGTTCTGCCGCTTTTGACGGCATATATATTTTTTTATTTTGATTACAAAATCAAAGTCCATAATATTATATCATAAATAATAAAATAAGTAAATGAAAAAATCCAAGATGACAAGGGACGGTTCTTTTGTCATCTTGCCAAAACGCCGGGATGACAAAAGAACCGTCCCTTGTCATCTGCTCAGGTGTGTTGGCAGAAGACTGCTTGACTGTGCTAAGAAAAGGGAACGAATAAAGGGGGGCGAGAAGAGATTATTAGCACTCAATATAGAAGACTGCTAAAAATAACAAAATACACAACAAAAATACATATAAAGTTCACAAATCGGGACTATAATATATGGCGTAAACAAAGGAAATGCAAACTTTTTTATAGGAGGTTTTGGCATGAATACAGAAAAACTGACACAGAAGAGCATTGAAGTGATAAAGAATGCTCAGAACCTTGCTTCCGAGTACGGAAATCAGCAGCTTGAAGAGGCGCACCTGCTGCTTGCAATGCTTGAACAGAATGACGGTCTGTGCCCTGAACTGTTTAAAAAATGCGGGGCGGATCCGAAAGCAGTCAGAGAAAGCACGGAAGAAATACTGAACGGTCTTCCAAAGGTAAGCGGAGGACAGATGTATCCGTCAGATGCCTGCTCGAAGGCACTTGACGAAGCCGAAAAGACAGCTTCAAGAATGAAGGACGAGTATATCTCGGTTGAACATATTCTGCTCGGTATTGTCACCGAAGCAGATTCAAGAATGAGTAAACTTTTCCGTCAATATAATATATCAAAGGACAAGTTGCTTTCGGCACTGAAGGAAGTTCGCGGAAACAGAAACGTACGTTCGGACAATCCCGAAGATACGTACGACGTGCTTAAAAAGTACGGAACGGACCTCGTTGAACGTGCAAGAGAGCAGAAGCTTGACCCCGTCATCGGACGTGACGAAGAAATACGCAACGTCATCCGCATTCTTTCGCGAAAAACGAAGAACAACCCGGTTCTCATAGGCGAACCCGGCGTCGGAAAGACCGCAATTGCCGAGGGACTTGCGCAGAGAATAGTCCGCGGGGACGTTCCGGACAACCTCAAGGACAGAACGATTTTCTCTCTGGATATGGGCGCGCTTATCGCAGGAGCAAAATACCGCGGCGAATTCGAAGAAAGACTAAAGGCCGTTCTTGAAGAAATACGCTCAAAAGACGGAAAAATCATCCTCTTTATAGATGAGCTTCACACAATAGTCGGCGCCGGCAGGACCGAAGGTTCAATGGATGCCTCGAACCTGCTGAAGCCAATGCTTGCCAGAGGTGAACTGCACTGCATAGGTGCCACGACACTTGACGAATACCGCAAATACATTGAAAAAGACGCCGCTCTTGAACGCCGTTTTCAGCCCGTTACGGTTGACGAGCCGACGGTTGAAGACACGATTTCAATACTTCGCGGTCTCAAGGAAAGATACGAAGTCTATCACGGCGTAAAGATTCACGACCAGGCGCTTATTGCCGCCGCAACCCTCTCTGACAGATACATCACCGACAGATTCCTGCCGGATAAGGCCATCGACCTTGTCGATGAAGCCTGCGCTCTTATCAAAACCGAGATGAATTCAATGCCGACCGAGCTTGATGAAATCCGCCGTAAGATTATGCAGCTTGAAATCGAAGAGGCTGCTCTGAAGAAGGAGGACGACAGGCTCTCTGCCGCACAGCTCGAGGACACGAAGAAGGAGCTTTCCGAGCTTCGCGATTCATTCAACGCAATGAAGGCAAAGTGGGAAAACGAGAAGAACAAAATCGACAAAGTGCGCGAGCTCCGTCGCAAAATCGAAGAGACAAACGCCAAAATCGAGCAGGCACAGAACTCCTACGACCTGCAGACCGCAGCCGAACTGAAGTACGGCGTGCTGCCCGACCTGCAGAAAAAGCTTGCCGCGGAAGAAGAGCAGGCTGAAACTCAGAAAAACGACTCAACTCTGCTCAGAGTTGCCGTAACCGACAGTGAAATCGCCAGAATCGTTGCACGCTGGACCGGAATTCCCGTTTCGCGTCTTATGGAAAGCGAAAGAGAAAAGCTGCTTTCAATGCCCGAACAGCTTCATAAGCGTGTTATAGGTCAGGATATTGCAGTGGATACCGTAAGCGATGCAATTCTCCGCTCACGTGCCGGAATCAAAGACCCAAACAGACCCATAGGCTCGTTCCTGTTCTTGGGTCCCACAGGTGTCGGTAAGACGGAGCTTGCAAAGGCTCTTGCCGAGGCCCTTTTTGACGATGAACGCAATATGGTCCGCATCGATATGAGTGAGTATATGGAAAAGTATTCCGTCTCACGTCTTATCGGAGCGCCTCCCGGATACGTCGGATATGATGAGGGGGGACAGCTCACCGAGGCCGTACGCCGCAAGCCTTACTCCGTCGTGCTCTTCGATGAAATCGAAAAAGCACATCCCGACGTTTTCAACCTCCTTTTACAGGTGCTTGACGACGGCAGAATCACGGACAGCCAGGGAAGAACCGTAAACTTCAGAAACACCATTATAATTATGACGTCGAATCTCGGCTCGGATATCATTCTTGAGGGTATAACTGATGACGGAAATATCAGCAGTGAGGCGACAAATAACGTAATGGCTCTGCTTCGCCGCAGCTTCAGACCCGAATTTCTCAACAGAATTGATGAAACCGTCGTCTATAAGCCGCTTTCTGCCGCAGATATCCGCTCGATCTGCTCGCTGCAGCTTGAAAAACTGGCCGAAAGACTCAATGCAAACCGTCTGAAACTCAAGGTCACGGAAAGAGCCGTCGATTACATCGGACGTCTGGGCTATGATCCCGTTTACGGCGCAAGACCGCTAAAGAGATTCATTCAGTCAAAGGTCGAAACCCTGCTTGCCCATTTTATCATTCACGACAATCCCGCAGCCGATTCGACGCTTACGGTTGACTGTGATGAAAACGGACTTAGGGTAAGATAATCGCAGATTAATACCATACTTTAAGGGGCTTCCCGTTTGTCAAAGACAGGAGGCCGCAACGACCGCCATTATCCGGTTCCCTTCGGTGAAAACGACAGCAGGGACAAAAACACCTTCAAGGGAGCTCTCAACATAATAATCGACGCAATCAAAGAAAAAAGATAAACGCTTTTGAGGCGGCGACAGCCACGTGTGGGACTTGTCACCGCCTCTTTTTTCTTTTTGATAATGAATATGCAATGAATGTGGAGTCTACAACGCGAATAAAAATGCAAAAAATCAATTATTTTTGCAAAAACGCTTGATTTTTATTCAAATTGTGGTATAATATGCACATTGTTTCAGAAACCGGAAGTCACTTGATAATTAAATGCTTTACGAAACAAAATATACGAACGGAAAAACAGAAAAATGAAAAGCAAAGTTTTCAAAATTCTCGCACTTGCAGTTCTTGCCTGCATTTGCCTTACGTCCCTTTGCTCCTGTGACAAGGGAAAGACACTCGCTGAAATTCAGTCCGCAGGAAAGCTCGTTATAGCAACCAGCCCCGATTTTCCTCCTTTTGAAAATCTTAATTCAGACGGTTCCGTTACAGGTATTGAAATAGATATTATGCAGGAAATCTGCGACAGTCTCGGCGTTGAGCTTGAGATTGCACAGATGAGCTTCGATTCCGTTCTTCCCGGCGTTATCGCAGGCAAGTACGACGTCGGAGTATCCGGAATCACGGTAACTGAGAAGAGACAGAAGAATTCTCTCTTCACAGACCCCTACTGCCTCGCAGCCCAGGCAATCGTTGTCGTTGCAGGTTCAGACATTCAGACCAAAGCCGATCTTGCCGGCAAAAAGGTCTCGGTCCAGACCGGAACGACAGCTGAAAGCTACTGTATGGACAACGGATATACGGTTCTTGCATACGAAGCCAACAGCGACGCAGAGAATGCCGTTGTTACCGGAAAGGTTGATGCCTGGGTCATTGATGACCTGACCGCCGCAGAGATGGTAAAGGTTTACAATGCGGAAAATAACGGAACCGAGCTCGTTATTCTGTCCGAAGCCATGACTACAGAACCCTACGCCTTCGCCTTTGCCTTCGGCAGCGAGGATTTGGTCGAAGAAGTCAACAAGATTCTGAAGAAAATGGCAGACTCCGGCAAAATCAAAGAAATCTTCGAAAAATTCGACGCTCCCTTTACCGCTCCTGACGCAAATTAAACAAAATCAAACAAAACGCGGTGTTAAGTGCCTTTGAGACTTAACACCGCCTACTGTGTTTATAAGGATATACTATGTCAGACTGGTTACGTAAATTATACGAAACGTTCATCGAAACCTCATACTACAAGATGATGCTTGAGGGCTTCGCAAACACGCTTCTCATCACTCTCGGGGCTGTCGTCATAGGCGTTTTCATCGGCGTGCTGATAGCTTCAGTCAAATACATCGGAGAGGACAACAAAAAACTCAAGCCCCTGGTCAAACTCTGCGACCTTTATATCACCGTAATACGCGGTGTTCCCGTCGTCGTTCTGCTTCTGGTTTTCTATTACATCATCCTCGTCTCGGCACACGGAATGGTCGTCGCGATACTTACCTTCGGTATAAATTCAGGAGCTTACATGGCGGAGCTCATCAGAAGCGGCATCGGTGCGGTTGACAAGGGCCAGATGGAGGCCGGCC
>DCGL01000136.1 GCA_002314565.1 Clostridiales bacterium UBA1779 | reverse complement strand
GCCCTCGACAGTGGCTACCAAAGCACCTTTCTTGTTATCTGTTACGGTAACTTTCACGGTGTAAGTCTTGGTATCATAGATTACGCCGGACTGAGTTCCCTTGGTCTCAACGACGGTGTAGGTGTGGGTGCCTGCTTTGGTATAGGTAATGCTGTCAAATGCGAAGTCGCCCTGCTTCTCAACCGTCTTGGTGTCGATGACATTGCCGTTCTCACTCAGAGTAAAGGTGAATACCGGCTTGATCGTACTGTCTGCGGGGAAGTTATTAAAGGTCTTATGACCGCTCAAGGTAACGGAAGTGCTGCCCGGAGCATAGGTGTTCTTGAAGTTCAGGTCAGTACCGGTCTGTGTATCGCCGGAGATAGCTGCCTTAAGCTGACCGTTGCCGTCATCCGTTACGGTAACGGTGATGTTGTAGATCTTGCTGTCGATGGTAACACCGGCCTCGTTCGTTGCATCTTCCTTCACGGTGTAGGTGTAAGTACCTGCCTTGGTGAAGGTCAGCTTGGAGAAGGTGATCTTACCGTCTGCTCCGTTCTTCACGGTCTCGGTGGTTCCATTGCCGCTCAGTGTGAAGCTGAATTCTTTATCTGCAAGGGCTCTGCCTTCCAGTGTCTTAATACCGCTGAACTGAACGTCCACAGGCTTTGCTTCGTAACCGTTGGTGAAGTTCAGACCGCTGCCGTCTGCATTGATGCCCTCGACAGTGGCTACCAAAGCAGCGTGATCGAGATTCAAGATAAATGAAAAGGAGGAAACGAATATGAAAAGATTAAAAGGATGGGTTTGCGGATTGCTTCCCGGTGAACGGGAATACAAGCTCAACGGAGTAACGTATATTGTGTCTGCCCGTTTTGAAAAGCCCGATTCGGAAAACTCAATTCGCTCCCGTTTTGAGAAAGCAATCACCAATGAAATGATAGATTTGATGGATCAGCCATCGGATGATAAAATGGCAGAGGAATATGTGTATTCGGCTGCCGGAAAGGAGGACTAAATGCAGTCGAAGAAAAGAAAACTTATAACAGAAGAAATCGGTATCACTGCGCTATACAACCGTTTATCCCGTGACGATGGTACCGAAAGTGAGAGTAACTCCATTGCTAATCAGAAAAAATTACTCTCTCAGAAAGCAAAGGAATTAGGACTTACAAATACACGCTTTTATGTGGATGACGGTTATACGGGCACGAACTTCAACCGTCCCTCGTTTCAGCAGATGATTGAGGATATCGAGATGGGATACGTTACTGCCGTTATGGTAAAAGACTTATCCCGTCTCGGTCGTGATTACGTTTCCGTCGGCAACTACACGGACAGTTATTTTCCAGATCACAATGTACGCTTCATTGCCGTAAACGACGGTATCGACAGTGACGAAGGCGAGAGCGAGATTGCACCGTTCAAGAATATTCTGAACGAAATGTACGCAAGGGATATTTCAAAGAAGGTGCGTTCTTCCCACCGTCTGCGTGGCAATGCCGGTGAACCCCTTTCTCAACCGCCTTACGGGTATATGAAATCCCCGGAGAACAAGAAAAAATGGATTATAGATCCCGAATCGGCGGCAATCGTAAAGCGCATCTTCAAAATGTGCGTTGAAGGGAACGGCAATGAAACCATTGCCCGCACCTTGCAGGAAGAAAAGATCCTAAATCCGATGGCATACTGGCAGAGCAAAGGTCTCGGCAGAGGCGGTAAAAAAACACAGCCCAATCCTTACCGATGGTGTAAAACCACCATACAGAAAATTCTTGCTCAGCAGGAATACTGTGGTGACATCATCAATTTCAAGACTTACTCCAAGAATTTTAAGAACAAAACCCGTCTTGAAAATCCAAAGGAAAATTGGGTAATCTTCAAAGACGTTCACGAGCCGATTATCGACCGGGCAACCTTCGAGCAGATACAACGACTTACCGCAAAAACAAAGCGCCGTGCGCCGAAGCCCAACAATGCTACCAAAAGCATTTTCAGCGATTTACTTTTCTGCGGTGACTGCCACAGCAAAATGCGGCATCATACGAATACCATTAACAAGGATATTCACTTTTTCGTATGTGCGAACAATACAGTCGATTACCGTGGAACTTGTAAGAGTCGACATTATGTTCGTGCGGATTCCGTGGAACAGGTTGTAATGCTTGAACTTCGCCGTATGGCGGACTTTCTGCGAATTGACGAGGATGCCTTTGCTGATCTTCTTGCTCAGAAAACGAACAAGGAACTGCTGAAAGAACAGCAACAGGCGGAGGCAGATTTGCAGAAGGCGGTTGTACGAAACGACACGGTGTCCAAACTGTATGAAAAGCTTTACGAGGACAATGCTATCGGCAAAGTATCCGATGAATGGTTTATGCAGTTATCTCACAAATATGAGATGGAGCGGTTGGAACTGAAAACCAAAATGACCGATCTTCGTAAAAAGCTTGCTGATATGGGAAGCCGGCAGCAGGAACGGGACAATTTCATCCACGCAATCCGCAGGTTTATGGAAATGGACAAACTGACCGCTCCGCTGCTTCGTGAACTGATCGACCATATCGATGTTTACGAAACGGAGGGTGTAGGCAAAAGCCGGACGCAGAGGATCGTGATTTACTATCGGTTTGTGGGCTATATTGAACTGCCTGATAACTATTTTCGTAAGAATTACAAAGCTGACACACGAAAAGGCGTTGCGGTAGAGTATATCCCCACAATGTCCGCATAACGAAAGAGAGCAGGCACAATGCCTGCTCATACATAAGAAGAATGTCGATTTCAAAGAAAAATCGAGTATTCATAAGTCAAATCCCTTATGAATACTCGATATGGTCGGAGTGACAGGATTTGAACCTGCGGCCTGACGCTCCCAAAGCGCCCGCTCTACCAACTGAGCCACACCCCGTAATATGAAATTGTACTGCCAAGCCGATTTCCCGTTGTGGTCAATTGTTGGGTCAAACCCAAGCTTGACACAACAAAGATTTTTGAAATACGCCGAAAATGCCCGTTTAACGCCGTTTTTTGAAGGTTTTCACACCGGGAGGCAGCGAGCGTAGTCTTGCTCCCAAACCAGGCGCGCTACCAACTGCGCTACATCCCGGAAGGACTGAAGGCTCGGAACGGGCCTTCAGTCGTTTTTTATTCGAGTGTCAGGCTGTCGCACATAAGAAAATCTTCGGCGGCGATGACTGACACAGCGGGTATCTTTTTCTTTGCTCCGCATTTTTTGCAGCGGATGCAGATGTTTTCGGGCTCCTGAGTTATTTCAAGCTCGCGCCCCTTGCGTTCTTCGTCACTGCAGCGGCAACAGACCAGGTCTTCGTCCTCAAGGCAGCGGACTGCGGCAATAATCCGCTCGCTGATTTCCGGATCCGGCAGCGCTTTCGACTTATCAGCCTCAAGGCCGATGTCTGCGGCATCGCCTTCACCCATCATATCGAGCAATTCGAGCTCCGAACGCGAGAGCTCATATTTTACGTTTTTAAGTTCTCCTGTAAAACAGATGTCAACCCCGTAATTCGGGCACTGAAGCATAAAGATTTCACGCTTTTCAAGCAAGCTCCTGCTGACTTCAGCGCTGTGAGTTCCACCGCATACGATACAGGGAACGGTAAAACGTATCTTTTCGTTATCAACGGCCTCGACGTCCATCCCGGCTCTGAGCCCTTCTTTGACAGACGGGCACTCCGGATTGGCACAGCGAAGACGGAAACGGTTCATTTTGCCGTCGGTCGCAGTCAGACCGGCAATATTGACGGCGCTCATTACGCCGCTTCCGCAAAACGGACATCTGTATGCCGCTATGCGTGCTCCTTCAGCGGGAACTCTTGCCCCTGACTTCTGATTCATTTTTCTTATTCGACGGTCTTAACAACCTTATCGTTGATTGTTACGTTGTACTTTTCGGCAAGAGTGTCATACATCTCTGTCATCTTCTCGGAAGTGAGGGACGTACGGGCCTGAGCATACCAGGTTGCAACTCCTTCGCCGATATAGTACATTACGTGATATCCGTAGTCGGTCTTGATAATGTCAACGTTACCCTCGTATCTTTCGGAAGAGAACAGCCAGTCGTTGAACTCTGTAGCCATATCGCCCTCGACTACGTCATCATATTCGACGCTGCTGTCTTCAGTGTACTTTTCACCGATTGCAAGGAAGTCATCAAGAGTTCTGTCTGTATCGAGGTACTCGTTGAGAACCTCGGAAGCCTTTGTCTGAGCAGCTGTGGAAGCGGGATCCTGAGTCTCTTCGTCATCATATCCGTAAACAGCACCTGTGAGCAGGATATGAGCAACACTTCTTGTGGGAGTATCGTCAGCAGCGGCTGTCTTTGTTACGAAGATAACAGTGTAGGTGGATTCGGTTTCACCTTCGGCGGTAATAACTTCAACGTCACCGACAGCTCTTTCAGCTGCGAACAGGAACTTTGCAGTATCGGAAGCAGTCTCTGCATTGGGCTCTTCGTATGTAACGTCGTCAACAGCAAGTGTGTTGTAGGTTGAAGTAATAATTGAGGAGTACATATTGCTGCATACTGCATTGAAAGCAGAAGAATAAACAGCATTACCCCAATCAGGAGCTGAAGTGTCGGGATTTACAGCAGAAGCCTTGATGTAATCAAGAATCTTTGTAAGAGCCTCTGTCTTTACTTCATCGGAAGGAAGGTTTTCTTCGGCGATGACGGAAGAGGCAGTAGCAAAGTTGGTGTCGAAGAGAGCCTTTGCGGAATCAGCATTTGTGAGATCGTCAAGAATCCACTGCTTGAAAGCATCTTCGCTTGTGGCAGCAGCCTTGAGAGCATTGGCCTTTGCAAGCATATTTTCCTTGTCGGCTGTGTACTGAGCGGTTTCAGCTTCGGTAGCTTCGGCATCAGCTGTGGTCATTGTAGCCTTGAAAGTATACTGAAGCGTATCGGCTGAGAGGAACTTTGAGGGATTTGCCTCGAAATATCCCTGAACGTCGCTCTCAGTGAGCTTGGCCTTTTCTTCGTCATAAAGTTCATTGTAGCACTTGCTTGCAAGAGTGGAGATTTCCATAGCAGTGCGGACGTCACTCTCGGTTACGCCATTGCCGAACATCAGACTGAGATATGTGCTTGTTGTGTAGCCGTTTGTCTTTGCGGCTGATTTGATTTCATCAATCTGAGAATCGATGTTGCTTGTTTCTGTGGAATCAAGAGTAATTCCGCGGGCCTTGGCTTCCTCGCAGAGAGAAAGTGACTGTGCAAGCTGTGAAGAGAGAGCATTGGCAAAATAATCGAACCAGGTAATATCATTATCTTCATCATAATACTGCTGGTCGAGCGCGGTTCCGGTTGTAATTCCGAAATATGAAGCATATGAATAGTAATACTGCTGATAGTAAGCATATACAAAGTAAGAAAGCATAGTGCCGGTTACTTTGAAGTTGTTTGACTTAACGGCCACTTTGGATTTAAGAACCCAACCGTTTGTGTTGGCAGCATTGAGCAGAATTGAAGCTGCAATCAGAAGAGCAACAAGAGCAACAATAATCCATGTTATTGTCGTGCTCTTATCTGCAGATTTTTTAGGTGCTGAATTCTCGATGATTTCAGTAGCGTGGAGTGTTCTGGATCTGTTACCTTTTCCCATTTTCGTTACCTTTCGGTTTTAGCCTTTGAAGCTTAGTTTACATTTATGACTTAAAGGTCGGTGATAAACGGAATTACCATCGGCTTACGTCCGGTTTTATCTATCAGGACCTTGAGCACTGCTCTTCCAACCCTGTCCTTGATGTTCTCAAGGTCAAGACGGCGGCGTCCCGAATTGATTGCGGCTGATAGTTCATCAGCTGCCGCATATTTGGCTTCGGTTATCAGGTCTTCCGCATCGGGAAGATAAACGAAACCTTTTGAAATAATCTCAGGAGGGTTGATTATCAGCTTGGCATTGGTGTCAACCGTTGCAAAAATGATGACCATTCCGTCCTCAGACAGATGCTTGCGGTCTCGAAGCACCGCACTTCCGACGTCCCCGACGCCGAGTCCGTCGATAAGGGTTCTGCCGGAAGGAACAGTGCCGCAGATTGATGCGGATTTCTTTCCGACCTCGACCACAGTACCGATATCCGCCATAATAATCTCACCCGGGTCTTTCCCAAGGTAAGTGGCGATATTGCGGTTGGCATTGAGATGGCGGTATTCGCCGTGAACGGGCATATAGAATTTAGGCTTGCAGAGCTGAATCAGCAGCTTGATTTCCTCAGAGCAGGCATGTCCCGAGGCGTGAACCCCTGAATACACACTGTCATATATCGTTTTTATGCCGTTATGAGCGAATTCATTGATAATTCTGCCGATGAGCTTCTCATTTCCGGGGATTATGCTTGAAGACAGAACGACGACGTCATTCTGAGTGAGCACAACCTGAGAACGATCCGAGAATGCCATACGGTAAAGTGCGGACATCGGCTCTCCCTGGCTTCCCGTAGTGATGAGCGTAATCTGTCCCGGGGCGTAATTTTTCATTTCGCCCAGCGGAATTACGGTATTCGGGGGAGGAGTCATATATCCGAGCTCGGTTGCGGCCTGAACGGCGGCTTCCATGCTTCGTCCCGTAATCGCGACCTTGCGGCCGAATTTAACGGAAATATCTATAATCTGCATCACGCGATGCACGTTTGACGAGAACGTTGCGACTACTATGCGTTTGTCGTTGTGTGCAACGAATACGCTTTCAAGTACTCCTCCTACACTTTTTTCGGAAGGAGTATAACCGTTGCGCTCGGCATTGGTTGATTCGCACATAAGGAGTTGAACTCCTTTTTGTCCGAGCTCACCGAGGCGGGACAAATCCATCATAGTTCCCTCAATCGGGGAAACGTCCAGCTTGAAGTCGCCGGAGTGTATCATTATTCCCGCAGGAGTCTGCAGCGCGATTGCGCAGGCATCGGGTATCGAGTGATTTACGTGGATGAATTCGGCATCAAAGCATCCGAGCTTTACGTGATCTCCGGCTTTAACGGTATTGAGCTTCGGCGTGAAGTTCAGCTTGTGCTCCTTCAGCTTGTTCTTGATGATTCCGATGGTGAGCGCCGTTCCGAAAACCGGAACATTGAAGCTGCGAAGAAAATACGGTATAGCCCCTATGTGGTCTTCATGGCCGTGAGT
>DCGL01000097.1 GCA_002314565.1 Clostridiales bacterium UBA1779 | reverse complement strand
GTCGGGAATACGGCAAATGACAGTGCTGCCGAAAGCTGTGAAGCTCCTTCTTGTGACTGTGATAAGGCTGAAAATCCTCCGGTCAGCGCGCCGGTTTACACCTGGTCGTATGCCGGAGCCGTAAATGAAATCAGACACGAAAAAAAGAAAAAAGCCCGTCACGGGGCTCTGGTTTATGCAGTGGTCGTAACCGTCCTGTTTGCAATCTGCTTCGGCATTCTTTCGGGACTTCTTATTTACGGCACGGTAAACGGTTTTTCCGGACAGACAATTTACGAAGACAGAGTTGTTTACGTAAGAGACGAATCCCTTGATCCGGACGGGAAGCTGACGGTTCAGGAAATATACTCAAAGCTGCTTCCGTCTACCGTTTGCGTAAATGTAACAACGGAAAGCGGTTCCGGTTCCGGAACCGGTTTTGCGCTTACTGCCGACGGATACATTGCCACAAATTACCACGTAATTGACGGTGCAAAGACTATTTCGGTGCTTTTCTCTGACGGAACTTCGAAGGACGCCGTCCTCATCGGCGGTCACGAGGCCTCTGATATTGCCGTAATCAAGGTTGAGATGGGGACTCTGTCACTGACACCCGTTGAATTTGCGGACTCCTCGAAGCTTCTTGTGGGCGATGACGTCGTTGCCATCGGAAATCCCAGCGGAAGCGATCTCTTCGGTTCGATTTCAACCGGTGTTATCTCCGGACTAAACCGTGAGCTTAAATTCTATAACGACAACGGCCTCGTTGAAAAAACGATGAAGCTTATTCAGATTAATGCGGGCATCAATCCCGGTAACTCCGGCGGCCCTCTCTGCGATATGTACGGACGCGTTATCGGAATCAACACTCTGAAATTAAAGAACAGCTACGATTATGAAGCCGTCGGTTTTGCGATTCCTTCAAATGAGGCGCAGGAGGTTATCGGTGAGATTATCGAGACCGGCTCGTACAGCGGCAGCGCAGTGGCTGAAAAAGGAGTTTCCCTCGGAGTCAGCGTTCTCGAAGTAACCAAGGGCTTTGCCGTCACCAACCTTGTCGGACAGACTCTCGTCGACGAACAGGGCAATCCGATTATTGCCGAGGTTGACGGTATACTCATTCTCGCCGTTGCCGACGAAAACAGCTCCGCATACGGAATTCTTGAAGAACAGGACTACATTACAAAAATCAACGGTGAAGCTGCAATCTCCACCGAACAGATTCATAACATCCTTGCAGATATGAAGGTCGGGGACACGCTTCACCTTCAGATTTACCGCGACGGAAAATATATGGACGTTGACGTCGTAATGAAATAATAATAAAAAATCACAGGGGAAATCCTCTGTGATTTTTTAAAATTATCTCTTAATCTTCTTCATTATTGACTCATATGACAGTCCGAACTTATCCGCAATATCCCTTGCGTACGACTTTCCGTCCGGCTTTGCCCGGTTAATCTTGAACGATCTCTCTCCGGATTCCATCCCGGCTACGAGTGTGTCAATCGGATAGCCTCCTTCTGCACGTGACTTTTCATTAATGTCCTTAATAAATGCAGTGAGCTCGTGCAGATGCGTTGAGAAGAGCGTGCGGCAGCCGGCCATTGCAAATCCCGACAGAACCTCTGCGGCGATGTACGAAGCTTCATAGGCTCCTGTTGATGACAGGGACTCGTCGAGAAGGACGAGAGAACGGTCAGTAACGGCTTCAAAGATCTGACCGAGTCTTGCGCATTCCTCGCCGAGACGTCCCTTGTCGATAGTATCCTCGGCTCCCGTGGGGAAGTGAGTGAAAATTCCGTCGCAGGGGGAAATACGTGCTCTTGCGGCGGGAACGAAAAGTCCGAGCTGCATCATAGCCTGAGAAAGCCCCAGCGCGCAGGTGATGACCGATTTACCGCCTCTGTTAGGTCCTGAGAGCACGTAAATGCGGGCTTCTGAGTCAAATACCAGGTCATTTGTTATCATTGCGTGTGAGGTGTGTCTCAGCGCTACCTGAGGATTGTAGAGCTCGTAAGCCTCGTAAGCGCATTTCGAAGCGTCGGCAATCTCGGGAACGCAGAGCTGCTCGCCCGACTCAGTCAGAGACTGCATAAGACGAGTGCCCTTGATGAGAAATTCGAACTCCGGAATCAGATTGAGAAGAAAGTCGGTCTTTTCAAGAATATATTGCTGAACGATCTTTTTCCAGGAATGCAGGGAAGATTTGTAAACTTCGGTAATGGCGGAGCTGAAAGCGTTTGACAGTGCAGCCTTCTGGTTTTCGTTGTTCTTTCTGTCAAAGGGAATGAGATTGGCAATGCAGGTATAGTCGTCATTCTTGAAGTTAAGACGCATGATTTTTTCAATGACGTCACCTGAATGAAAGGGCTCGGCATTAATCGACAATACTCCGGCAGAGCTCGGCTTGAGCTGTGAATTCAGGTTTACACCTATGGTTACGCTCTTAATCTCGCGGACGCGGTTGGTGAGCTCGCACAGACGTTCGTTGAGCTCGCTGTAATAATCGCTCTCGGCAAGCTCGTTGATAAAGTCGCAGAGTCTTATGAAAGCCTGACCGCGCAGACTTCCGCGTACAGCATTGAGTCCGTCGTCGAGAGTATCCACTGATGAAATATACAGTTCAATTTCGGTAATACTTGAAAGATAATCGTCGTCTGTGCCGTTATCCGCCTCAAGACGGCGAAGCTCGAGTATATCGTTAAGAATCGGAAGCAGCTTGTTGAGAGTGTCTATGAGTCCGGGATTGTCGAGCATATCGCGGAAGGATTCCATTCTGTATCTTATGACATCGGGGTCCATCGTGAAAAAGTCTGATGCCTTGCAGTTTTTAAGATTCAATATTTCGTTCAGTCCGATTTCATCACATACGGTTTCGCTTATGTCCGGGCAGTCGCGGCCTTCCATATGGTTCTTTTGTGTCTCTACGTCGGGGTAGAGAAGAGAAAAATTCTCGAGTGTTGTATTTTCCATTTCAGTTTCCTTTTTGAATTAATCTTCGGCAGTTTCGCCGTCGGGTTCAATATCTTCACGTCCTACGTCGGCTGCTTCGCCGGTGGCAGACTCGAAGGGCGGATTTAGAATATCTTCGGGAATATCCGTAAGTCCCGAAAGCGGATTTTTTTCCATAGCCGCCTGAATTTCGCTGTTTGATACATGAGTATAAATCTGAGTTGTATTGAGCTGTTCGTGCCCGAGAATTTCTTTCAGTACCCTTACGTCAACCCCTCCGTTCTGATACATCAGAGTTGCCGCCGTATGACGCAGCTTGTGAACCGAGAGATGTCTGTAACCGAGACCGGCCTTTTCGAGATACTTCTCGACGTTCCACTGAACGGTGCGGTTGCTGATACGCTTATTGCGCCCTGAAAGAAAGAGGGCACGGGTCTGAACTCCCATTTTCAGTGGGGAATTGCGAAGCGGAAGATACTCTTCAAGAGCGGTTCTGCAGGCCTGATTCAGATAAATGATTCTTTCCTTGTTGCCCTTACCGATGACTCTGACCGAGCGCAGGTTCTTGTCAATATCGCCGATATTTATTCCGACAAGTTCTGAAAGACGCATTCCGCAGTTGAGGAAGAGCGTAATCATGGTCCAGTTGCGGATTCTTGCCTCAGCCGTACGGGCTTCAGCGTCAGTTCTGACGGTGTTGAGAAGCAGAACAGACTCGTCGTACGTCAGGTACTTCGGCAGTGCCTGCTTTTTCTTCGGAGCTTCGATATTTACAGCCGGATTTTCCGTTATGAGATTTCTCTTCGCCGAAAGATATTTGTAAAAGCCCTTAATTGATGAAAGCTTGCGCGCACGTGCTGCAGGAGCGTTTCTCAGATCTCTTTCGCAGGAGAAAAGAAAGTCGTAAATATCGGACTCCCTTATGCTTTTAAAGAAATCAAGGTCAAGACCCGTAAGGTCGGTAAATGCCGGCTCTTCCGGATTGTAGGTTACGCCCGCCCTTTTGCAGATGATATATCTGAAAAAGGTTCTCAGGTCGTGCATATATTCGTTGACCGTATTCAGAGACGATGCCTGGATTATCGCCTTGTATCCCGCAAAATCCTGAAGCAGCGGGGGATAATCCTCGCGTCTGTATTCTGTACTCATTGTGTTACCGCCAAAAATAGAATTTATATTATTATACTTTATAATTGCGTAAAATGCAAGAATTTTGACGAGTCTTTAGGAATAAATACTGTTTTTTATTACTTGATATTGAAATATTATGGTTTATAATATATAATAATACAGATAATGCGCTTGAATATGCAGTTCAAACAATATATTTTAACGGAGAACAAAAAATTGAAAAACTTCTGGCACAGATATTCATATGACGTTGTAAAGGCCTTTGCCTTCCATACTATTTTCGGTATATTCGGTCTTACCTGCGTTTCTTTCTTTGAAACGGATATTGCAAAGCTCGGACTTTCAGTTGTCTGCATCGGTTTTCTGATGTTTCTGCTTTACGGAGAAATCTGGAAGCTGGCGAGTGCCGACGAGGCAGCCGGAATTGATTCCCCGAAGCTCACAGGACTTTATATAGGTTTATTCGGCTCTGCGGTTGACGTCTTGCTTTTTATTTTCAAAGCCATTGCTCTGGCTTTTCCGGAGGGGACGGAAGTTCTTGAGGGAATATTGGTATTCGTCAATTTCGTTTATAACGGATATATGCGCGGTATTATGGTGATTCACGTTAATGAAACATTGCGGTTCGGCTCAACCATTTGGTATTTCCTGCTTCCTGCAATTCCCGTAATCGTTGCCTGCACTCTCGGATATATATTCGGAAGAAAGAACTGGCATCTGACCAATATCTTCATCCCCGAAACCCCCGAAGACAGGGAAATTAAGGCAGAAGAAAAGAAAAAGAAAAAGCTCGGAAACGAGGATGATAAATGAGATATCCGAACGTTATCTATGATTTTGACGGCACTCTGAGTGATTCTTATCCCTGTTTTGCAAATTGTTTCCTCGACGTTCTTCAAAAGTACGGGATTGAAGATACGTATGAAAACGTATACGATTATCTGAAGGTCAGCGTCGGACACTGTATCAAGCAGTATAAATATCCGGTTGAAGATATAAAAATAATCTCGAAGGACTTTCATGAATTTCATAACCTTCGCGCTCCGGCAGAGCAATTCCCGATGGAAGGGGCAAGAGAACTGCTTGAATTCGTCAAAGCCAATGGTGGTCACAACTATATCTTTTCGCACTCCGGCGCCATAGTCGGTACGATGCTGAAGGTCTGGGGCTGGCAGGACCTGTTTGACGGAATTCTCGACGCCACGACTCCGGTTGAGCGCAAACCCTCACCCCACGGCTGCTATTATCTTATGGGCAAGTATGAGATGAAAAAAGCCGATACGATTATCGTAGGTGACCGCGACCTCGATACCGACAGCGGAAGAAATGCCGGAATTGCCGGCTGTCTCTTTGACCCCGAACATTATTATGACAAAACCGAGGTCGATTACCGCGTTGACAGACTTTTTGACGTTATTGATATTATAAAATGATAAACAGTACGCTTTGCTATATTTCCCGTGGCGACGAGTGGCTCTTGCTTCACAGAACAAAGAAGCAGAATGACCTCAACCACGACAAGTGGATTGGATTCGGCGGAAAATTCGAGGATAAAGAAAGTCCCGAGGACTGCATTCTGCGCGAGGTACGCGAAGAAACCGGTCTTACACTTACCGAATACTCATACCGCGGAATAGTCACATTCGTTTCGGACAAATACGAAACGGAATATATGCATCTTTTCACTGCGACTGAATTTACCGGCAATATGACAGCCTGTGATGAAGGGGAACCTGCCTGGATAAAGAAGTCGGATTTTGCAAAGCTTCCGCAATGGGAAGGGGACAAAATCTTTCTGCGCTTGCTCGAAGAGGGGGCTCCTTTCTTCTCGCTGAAGCTGTCTTATACCGGTGACTGTCTTGACTATGCTATTCTGAACGGGAAAAGGCTTGATTTGCCGCAATAACCTGTGCACGATAATCTTGGTGTAAAATAATTGTAGGAGATTTGAGGAGGTCAAAAAAGGCCTCGGAGGGTAAATACATATTTTCTGCTTAAAGATTCTGAGCCGAGG
>DCGL01000141.1:9389-9577 GCA_002314565.1 Clostridiales bacterium UBA1779 | reverse complement strand
ATCCGAACCAGATTAACAACGTTCTCGCATTCCCCGGAATCTTCCGCGGAACCTTCGACGTACGTGCCTCCGACATCAACGACGATATGAAGATTGCAGCTGCCCGCGCTCTTGCAGGTCTTGTATCCGATGATGAACTCAATGAGGAGTACATCATTCCCGCCGCCTTCGATCCCCGCGTAGGACCC
>DCGL01000141.1:8958-9360 GCA_002314565.1 Clostridiales bacterium UBA1779 | reverse complement strand
CCGTTGCCAAGGCTGTTGCCGAGGCCGCCCGCAAGTCCGGCGTTGCCAGAATCTGATTTCTGAATAACGGTAAAAATCCCCGGTGCCGTTTCGGCAGGGGATATAATGAAGTATTTTACTTCGGAATCATGAGCAGTCTCGAAAGAGGCTGCTCTTTTTTTCGGCAATTCCGCAATCGCTGTTTTTTTTGATATCAGTACATAGAGTTGAAAAGGTATTATTCCGGAAACAACGACACAATTGTCAAAAAAACCTATTTATATTGACAGGTAAGCGATTGAATGCTATAATATAGGTGACCGAACGGTTACCGTTGTTGAGGTGTATTATGGCTATTTCGAATGATGATATTCTGAATATTTCTCTGACTCTGTTTGCACAAAACGGATATGACGGCACAAG
>DCGL01000141.1:0-8904 GCA_002314565.1 Clostridiales bacterium UBA1779 | reverse complement strand
GCGCTGTTTAAGCATTATGACAGCAAAGAAGCACTCTGGAACGCCTTGATAGATAAGGTCGAGCACTACTACGGAGAGCATTTCGGTAATGCAAAAAACATTACGCTCCCTGATACGCTTGAAGAGCTGAAGAAATTTACTCTTCGTCAGGTGGATTTTACACTTCACGACGAGACGGTGAAAAAGGTTCGCAAGCTGCTTGTACTCGGTCAATTCCGCAATGAGCGAATGAGTTCACTTGCCACAAAGCATTTCAGCGGCGATATTGAAGATATTTACACGGATATTTTCGAGCATTTGATGAAGAACGGTAAAGTAAAAGCAGATAAAGCATCACTTCTCGCCCTTGACTATACCGCACCGATAACCGTATGCATCCACCTTTGCGACCGAGAGCCGCAAAGGGAAAATGAAATTACTGAAAAAATCAAGGCACATATCGAACATTTCCTGGCGGTTTACGGAAACAACAATCCGACCGATGACAACAGGGCACAAACGGTTTCCGGGATGACGTTGCTCGGGATGCTTTAACGGATATGAAAAAGCACCAATCATTACGGCGCAGATATCGGTTGTTGATTGCGATAGCAATTTGTCTTTTATCAATACTGTTCGGTATCATTTGGCAAGCGGTTGCGATAAAAATTGAAAACATTCCTTCCGTCGGAGAGTATGTTCATACGGACGCTTACGTTATGCACTACGTGTCCAAGGGCAGCGGTGAAGCATGGAGCGTTGTCCAAAACACCTTAGCAGGGTGGTCGGAAAACAGTAAGCAGGTCACACTTTCGGGTTCATCCCATTATCTGCACTGGTCGAACTCGGATGAGGTCGAAGCAGAAATATACGCCTTTATTGAATCAATAAAGTAATTAAAAAACGGAGTTACACATGTTTATCGAGTTGTTTGGCTCGGTTTGTCCGTAGCCATTTGGATATGGGCGGACAGAAAGGAAAAGAAAAATGATTATTGAAACCGAAAGACTGATTCTGCGCGAACTTGAGCCGTCAGACTATGATGCATTATACAAGGTACTCGCGGACAGTGATATAATGAAGCATTACCCTTATACATTTGATGAAAAACGTGTTCAAAACTGGATAAACAAAAATATCGAACGTTACTCAGTTTTCGGCTTCGGTCTGTGGGCTGTTTGCCTTAAAGACAGTGGTGAAATGATTGGCGATTGCGGACTGACGATGCAGATGATAGACGGCAGTATTTTGCCGGAAATCGGCTATCATATCCGTGGCAATATGCAGCGAAAAGGATATGCATCGGAAGCCGCCAAAGCAGTGCGCGATTGGACGTTTACAAACACGCCGTTTGAAAAGGTGTATTCGTATATGAGTGCTGATAATATTCCGTCACAAAAGACGGCGATGTCTTACGGTGCGGTTTTTGAAAAGGAATATAAGGATGAAACCGGCGAGCATGTACAGGTGTTCGTAACCAAGAGAAAACAATAAATGATATCGTTTACGGTATGTATTACAATGCGTTAAAGGATGATACAATGATAGAAACAAACCGTTTGAAATTTTTTATAAAATCGCAAGTCAAAACAGCAGTTCTGTATATTCACGGCAAAGGCGTCAGTGCCGCCGAAGCAGAGCATTACAAACCAATTTTCCCGAATGATACGGTTATAGGCTTTGATTACAAGTCCGAAACACCGTGGGATGCACAAAAGGAGTTTTCTAACTATTTCGATTCTGTAAGTGTCGGGTTTGAAAAAGTCTATCTGATCGCCAACAGCATCGGTGCATATTTTTCACTTTGTTCACTCGTTGAAAAGAAGATTGAAAAAGCATTTTTCATCTCTCCGATTGTCAATATGGAAAAACTCATTTGCGATATGATGACGTGGGCAAACGTCACGAAAGCGGATCTGCAAGCAAAAAAAGAAATCCCCACGGCGTTCGGTGAAACGCTTTTATGGGAATATCTTGATTGGGTGAGAAATCATCCTGCCAAGTGGATTATTCCCACCGAGATTTTATACGGTGAAAAAGACAATCTGCAAAGCATTGACACGGTAAACGACTTTGCCGAAAAATTCGGTGCAAAAGTGACCGTTATGAAAAACGGCGAGCATTGGTTCCATACGGACGAACAAATGACATTTTTGGATGAGTGGATAACAAGCAAGGAAACTGAACCATGGACGAAATAAAAATAAAAGGTCTTACGCAAAACAACCTAAAAAACATATCGCTGAACATACCGAAGAACAAAATCGTTGTATTTACCGGAGTTTCCGGCTCGGGAAAATCAAGTATCGTTTTTGATACAATAGCAGCCGAGAGTCAGCGGCAGATGAACGAAACCTATTCGGCCTGGATACGCGGCAGACTGCCGAAATACGATCAGCCGAAGGCGGAGAGTATCGAAAATCTTTCGGCATCGGTTGTGGTTGATCAGACTCGACTCGGCGGCAACGTACGTTCCACCGTCGGTACGATTACCGATATGTATTCTTTGCTTCGACTCATTTTTTCGAGAGTCGGCAAGCCCCACGTGGGAACGGCAAGCTTTTTCAGCTTCAATGACCCGCAGGGAATGTGCCAGAAATGCTCGGGCCTTGGCAAGGTTGTAAAGATAAATATCGAAGGCCGCATCGACCCCGAAAAAACCTGGGACGAGAGTATGGCGGATTTGCCGGCTTTTCACGTCGGAAACTGGTATTGGAAAAAGTATAAGGAATCGGGACTTTTCCCGACCGATAAAAAATATAAGGATTTTACCGAAAAGGAGCGCAACCGCCTTCTTTACGGTGCAGATGAAAAGAACGGCAAACAGCTTGATAAAAACGTGGAGGGAATCGAAAGATATCTTTCACGTATGCTTCTTCGCCGTGATACAAGCGAGCTCAAGGAAGCATCGGTTATTCGGTTGACGGAGCTCCTTTATGAAGAAAAATGCCCTATGTGCCACGGAAAACGGCTCAACCGAATGGCACTTGTATCAAAGGTCGGCGGATATACCATAAGCGATATGACCGCAATGGAATTCCTGACACTTCGGGCCGTTTTGCTGACAATAAACGAGCCGAGTGTGCAAGGCGTAATTGATGCGCTCGTATTAACCCTTACAAGAATGATAGATATAGGTCTTTCCTATCTCAGTATGGACAGAGAATCCTCCACGCTCTCAGGCGGCGAAGCGCAGAGATTGAAGCTGGTGCGGTATATGGGCTCCTCGCTCACGGGTATGACCTATATTTTCGACGAGCCGTCCACGGGAATGCACCCGAGAGACGTTTACCGTATGGTAAAGCTTCTGCGGAATTTACGCGATAAGGGCAACACGGTTTTGGTTGTCGAGCACGACAAGGATATTATTTCCATTGCCGATGAGGTAATTGACATAGGCCCCTTTGCCGGTGTAGACGGGGGAAAAGTGATGTTTCAGGGCAATTATGAAAATCTGCTTATTTCCGATACACTGACGGGGAAAGCACTGTCAAAAAATATCACTCTGAAAGAAAATCCCCGTATTCCCAAAGAGTTTTTGCCAATTCGAAATGCGAGCGTTCATAATCTCAAAAACATCAACGTCGATATTCCCCTGAACGTGCTGACAGTCGTCAGCGGCGTTGCGGGAAGCGGAAAATCTTCTCTTATCAGAGACGTGTTTGCAAAAGAATATTCGGAACGCACGGTTTTAGTTGACCAGTCGCCCATAACCGCAACCAACCGCTCCACTCCCGTTTCATATATGGGCATTTTTGATGAAATCCGAAACGTTTTCGGGAAGGCAAACAACAAAGACGCCTCACTCTTTTCATTCAATTCCGACGGAGGCTGTCCATGCTGCCACGGCAAGGGAATGATTACAACAGAGCTTGTATTTATGGACCCGATTACAACCGTTTGCGAGGCCTGCAACGGAAAAAGATATTCAAACGTGGCACTTTCGTATTTTTACAAGGGAAAAAATATAGTTGACGTGCTCGGGATGAGTGTAAAAGAATCGCTCGATTTTTTCGCGGACAACCGCAAAATCACAAAACAGTTAAAGGCACTGCAGGAGGTCGGGCTCGGATACCTGTCTCTCGGCCAGCCGTCGTCCACTCTGTCGGGCGGTGAACGTCAACGCTTAAAGCTTGCAAAGGAATTGTATAACAAGGGCAATATTTACGTTCTGGACGAGCCCACAACGGGGCTTCACCTGTCGGATATTGAGAAACTGATGGCGCTGTTTGGCAAGCTTGTGGATAAGGGTAACACGGTCATTGTCATTGAACATAACCTTGACGTGATGAAATCGGCTGATTATATCATTGATATAGGTCCCGACGGTGGTAAATTCGGCGGAATGGTCGTCTTTTGCGGCACTCCGGGGGAAATGGCAGAAAAATCGAATACCATAACCGCAAAGTGCCTGCGGTATTCACTTGAAAACCGAAAGTTGACCGAAGATGAACTTGAAGCACTTATAAAGGTTGAAAACACTGTTGAAATTACGGAAAACAATACAGAAACCGAGGATGAGGACGGAATGAAACTTGACGAAATAGGACACGCCGAATGTAATAACGGCGATTATAAGATAATTCTTGACGAAAAATTCAAAAAGGGACTCGAGGGTCTCGACGGATTTTCCCATTTGCAGATAATCTGGTGGTTCAACGGCTGTGATAATGCCGAGGACAGAAGCGTTCTGACCGTCGAAAAGCCGTATAAAAAAGGCCCCGAGGAAATCGGAACCTTTGCAACCCGTTCACCCGAAAGACCGAATCCCATCGCCGTTTCGGTATGCGGAGTAAAAAATATTGATTATGATAAAGGCATCATTTCGTTTGATTATTTTGATGCGTTTACCGGTACACCCATTCTTGATATAAAACCCTACACCCCAAGCGCGGATAAGGTAGAGAATGCAAGCGTGCCGAATTGGTGCAGTCACTGGCCGAAGAATTATGAGACAAGCGGTAATTTTGCATGGGAGAAGGAGTTTAATTTTTAATAAAACGGGGGACGTTTTGTCCGGCTCAAACTGAGCAGGCAACTCGCCCCCCGCTTTTTCGGGATATTACGTTGCTATACCCGCAAACTGGCTTGAATACAGCTTGCTGTATTCGCCGCCGAGAGCGAGGAGCTCATCGTGGCTGCCGGATTCGACAATGGTGCCGCTCTTGATAACGACAATCACGTCGGCGTCGCGGATGGTTGAGAGGCGGTGGGCGATGATGAGGGAGGTACGTCCCTTCATCAGGTTGACCATTGCCTGCTGAATGTGCATTTCAGTGCGGGTATCGACCGAGGAGGTCGCTTCATCAAGAATGAGTATTCTCGGGTCGGCAAGCACTGCGCGGGCAATTGAAATCAGCTGACGCTGTCCCTGTGACAGGTTGCTGCCGGATTCCGCCAGCATCGTGTCATAGCCTTCAGGCAGACGGTCGATGAAGAAGTCGGCTTTGGCCGTGTGGGCGGCCTGCTTCATAGCTTCGTCGCCGGCATCGAGCTTGCCGTACTTTATGTTCTGACGTATGCTGTCAGAGAAGAGAACGGTATCCTGAAGAACGATGGCAATCGAGTTGCGAAGAGTTTCAAGCGGCATGTCGCTGATGTCAATGCCGTCAATCGTGATTTTGCCCTCTTCCGTGTTATAGAAACGCGTCAGCAGGTTGACAATCGTCGTCTTTCCGGAACCGGTAGCACCTACGATAGCAATCTTCTGTCCCTGTTTTACGCTGAGACTGAGATGCTTGATTATCTTCTTTTCGGGCTTGTAACCGAAAACGATGTCTGAAAATTCAATATTCCCCTTTATGTCCTCAGGCTTTATCGGGTTCTTTCCTTCATCCTTTTCGTTTTCGGAGTCCAGCATTTCAAAAATTCGCTCGGCACCGGCAAGGGCCGTGAGAATGGATGAAAACTGGTTTGCAATCATATTTATGGGGCGTGAGAAGTGTGAGGAGTACTGCAGCATGGCCTGGATTGTACCGGGGGTCATTACAGCCTTTCCGCTGATGAAGAGGTAGCCTCCTGTTGCCGCGATGAGAACGTACTGGAAGTTTCCGATGAAATTCATAAGCGGACCCATAATCGAACCCCATACGCGGGCCTTTATCGAGCACTTGCGGTATTCGTCGGAAACGGCAGCGAATTTTTCGACAGCTTCGTCCTCCTTCCCATAGGCAACGACGGTGCGGTAACTCGTGACCATCTCTTCTACCTGTCCGTTGAGCTGACCGAGCAGAATCTGGTTGCGCTTGTAATACTTGCGCATATACTTTGATAGTGTCGAGGTGACGAGAATGGCAAGCGGAACCGTGACAAGTGCAACGAGGGTCATTATCCAGCTGTAATAAAGCATCATCGCGAGGGAACCGACGATTGTAAGTACGGCTGAAACGAGAGTTGTAAGAGAAGATGAAATTGCGGTTGAGACGTTTTCAACGTCGTTCGTCATACGGCTCATGATGTCGCCGTGCTTGTGCGTGTCCGTATATCTGATAGGAAGCAGCGAAATCTTCTCGAAAAGCTCGCGTCTCATTATATAAACGGTGTTCTGCGCAAGGCGTGCTCCCATGCGGGCGCTGATGAGCGATATTACAGCAGACACGAGATTGAAACATACGAGCAATGCGATGAAAACGACAAGTGAACTGAAGTCAACGGTGAGCTTGTTGTCAACTATTTTGAAGCAGTCGATTGATTTCTGCTGCAGCATAGGTCCGAAGAGTTCGAACAGAGCGGCACAGACCGTCAGAATGACGAGCATGATAACGATTATTCTGCTTTTACCGATGTATCTGAAAAGACGAAGAAGCGTTTCTTTCGTATGTTTCGGCTTTTCCTTATGCATCTGGGGCCCCATTCGGCCTCCGCCCGGTCTGAAATTCATCTGAGGGGCATTGTTTTCTTTCTTTTCAGCCATAATCAATCACCCCCGACACTTGCATTTTTCATCTGCGAGTCGCAGATATCGCGGTACGTTTCGGAAATTTGAAGGAGTTCATCATGCGGAGCGCAGTGCAGGATTCTTCCGTCAGATTCAATGACGGCAATTCTGTCTGCGGTTTTGACTGAGGCAATTCTCTGGGCAATCATCACAACCGTCGTATCGGCAAATTTTTCGCGAAGGGCCTTCTGGAGCTTCGCTTCGGTTGCAAGGTCAAGAGCCGAGGTGCAGTCGTCGAGAAGGAGAATTTCGGGCTTGCGGACAAGAGCCCGCGCAATTGAAAGCCGCTGCTTCTGGCCTCCTGAAACCGAGGCTCCTTTTTCGGCAAGGAAGTTCTGATAGCCTCCGTCAAAGCCGGAAATAAATTCGTGTGCCTGGGCAGTATCTGCTGCTTCTCTGATTTCTTCATCAGTTGCATCGGGCTTGCCCCATTTGATATTGTTTTCAATCGTGTCGCTGAACAGCTCGCTCTTCTGCATTACGTAGCTTATTTTCTTGCGGAGTGCAGAAAGCCTGTATTCTTTTATCGGCTTTCCGTCGATGAATACGTCACCCGAGGTGCAGTCGTAAAATCTCGGAATCATCCGGACGAGAGAGGATTTTCCGGAACCGGTTGCACCGATTACGGCGACTGTCTCGCCCCTGTGAATTTTGAGGTTGACGTTTTTGAGAACCTCACGGCCGACGGTTCCGGGATATGAGAAGTCAACGTTTCTGAATTCAATGACGGTATCGTCGGAGGCGTCTTCAAGTTCGCCGCCCACAACGACGGGGTCGGAATCGAGAACTTCGTTGACACGTTTTGCCGAAGCGTTGGCACGGGAAATGGACTGGAAGAGCATGGTGACCATCATAACCGACATAAGGACTCTCGTTACGTATGACGTTCCTGCCATAACGTTTCCGACGCTCATACCGGCGTTTCCGAGCTTAACGTCAAGGCCTCCGATAAAGATGATGGCAGCTGTTGCCAGAGCCATTACGGTCGTGATGACGGGGCCTATCCAGGTCAGAATCATCTGAACCTTGAGGTTCGTGTCACGCATTTCGCTGTTGGCACGGTCAAAACGTGCACATTCGTACTCCTCACGCGAATAAGCCTTGATAACTCGGGCACCGCTGACGTTTTCCTGAACGACGGCGTTGACGCGGTCGAGCTTTTCCTGAACCCTGGCAAAAATCGGCATTGCCTTGAGGATTATGAAAATCAGAATGAAGAGAAGAACGGGCAGTGCGCAGAGAAGAACGGCGCCGAAGCTTAAGTTAAGACTGATAAGAAGTGCGGTTCCTCCTATGAAGAACATGGGAGAACGGACCATCATACGGAGGACGGTTTCGACGAAATCGACAAGCTGGGCTATGTCGTTCGTCATACGGGTTACGAGAGAGCCTGTTGTGAATTTATCGGTCTGCTCGATTGAGAGAGACATGACTTTTCTGTAAGCGGTTCTGCGCAGGTCATTGCCGAAGCCCTGTGAAGCCGTTGCGGCTGTCCAGGCACAGAAGGTGCCGAAGAAGCCTCCTACAAGAGTGACGAGCAGCATCATAATGCCGAAGGTGATTATGACCGCCATGTGGTTATCCGGATTGACCCCGACGAGATTTAACAGCCCAGCTGCGAGCTTTGAGCCCTTTTCCGGGTCTGCGATATCTTCGCCGAGCACACCGTAGTTGACGAGGAACGACATCAGGTAGGGAAGACACAGGTCCCCGACGACTTCGCCGATCATTATTATCGGGGAAATAATCGCGAGAAAGCTGTATGGCTTCAGAAATCTGAAGAGTTTTTTCATAAAACCGATTATCCTTTCATCTATTCATAAAAATACATATTAATTTACCATATTTATGTGAAAAAATAGATATATATAAAATGAATTATTTATGATATTCCCAGATGACAGGGGACGGTTCTTTTGTCATCTTGCCTCTATGGCAAGATGACAAAAGAACCGTCCCCTGTCATCTTGTGTGCTTGGCACGCACAT
>DCGL01000125.1 GCA_002314565.1 Clostridiales bacterium UBA1779 | reverse complement strand
AGGCAGATTATAAAAATGAAAAAAATCGTTTCACTTCTGCTTGCCGTATTCATGGTTGCTGCCTGCGCACTCTGCTTCGCTTCATGCGGCGGAACAAGCTCCGACACAATCGTTATCGGTGTTTATGAACCTGCCTCCGGCGACAACGGTGCCGGCGGAAAACAGGAAACACTCGGTGTCAAGTATGCCAACTCCGTAAAGCCCACCGTAAAGGTCGGCGGCAAAGAGTACAAGGTTGAGCTTGCCATCGTTGATAACCAGTCCTCAAACGACAAGGCTATCTCTGCTGCTACGGAACTCATCAACAAGAATGCCGTTGTAGCTCTCGGCTCATACGGCTCAGGTGTTTCAATTGCCGCTTCCGATACCTTCAAGGAAGCCGGACTTGCCGCCATCGGCATCACCTGCACCAACCCCAACGTAACCAAGGGTAACAGCCACTACTTCAGAGTCTGATTCCTCGATCCCTTCCAGGGAACCGTTCTTGCAAACTATGCCAAGGAGCTTGGCGCAGCAAAGGCTTACGTTCTTGCTCAGAAGGGCAACGACTATGACGTAGGACTTGCTTCCTTCTTCAAGGCTGCTTTCGGTGAAGCCAACTGCGTATACGAAGAGTTCCCCGAAGGAAACTCCGACTTCACTGCCTATGTTCAGAAGGCAATTGACAACAACTGCTCTGTTATCTTCGCTCCCACATCCACCTCATATGCTCAGCTGATTGTCAACACAGCAGCTTCACAGAAGTACACAGGCTCCATCCTTGCCGGTGATACCTGGGATTCAAACGTAATCACAGCTGCCGCAAAGGGAACCGAGCTCAACGTTCAGGTTACCACCTTCTACCAGGAAGGCGCCAATGCTGATTTCGATAACGGCTTCGTTGAATGGCTCAAGGCTGACGACCAGAGAAAGAACGAAAACGGCGGCGATTACCAGGTTGCTGCTGTATCCGCTATGGGTTACGATGCTTATATGACTGCCATCTATGCCATTGAAAAGTGCGAATCAATCGGCTCCGTCGCCGATACCCGCGCTGCCGTTATGGCTGCTCTCACAGCTATGACAGGCGCTGACAATGCTTATGCCGGCGTAACCGGAACCATCTACTTCGATGCTACCGGTGACTGCGTACGTGACACAGCTTTCATTAAGAAGGTTGATACTGCCAACGGCGTATGGGCTTTTGTAAAGGAACAGAAAGCCAACTGATTTCAGTTCAAACTGAATATTTCCGGGGCGGCTGGGGCACATACCTCGGCCGGCCCGGTTTTGTTTTTTCAACGTCAATATATGTTTTTCAGCCGGAAAAGCATCCGAATATCTTATCTTTTCCGTGTTTTGCGGTGAAGAAACGTTTTTCTATTTTATCGGAAGGATATAACATACTGTTATGGAATCCATACTTGCCTATTTGCTTGCCGGTATTTCATACGGCGGGCAGCTTGCTCTGATAGCCATAGGATACACTATGGTTTACGGCATTCTGCGACTGATAAACTTCGCGCACAGCGACGTTTTTATGGTTGCGGGCCTTTTCGTAATATATCTTCAGACTGCCGTCGGCTTCTACGTGGCCATTCCCGCGGCAATAATTCTGACGGTCGTTCTGGCCTTTTCCATTGAAAAATTAGCATATAAGCCGCTGCGTTCCGCGCCCCGTATGTCGGTTATGATTTCGGCAATCGGTGTATCGTATCTGATTCAGAACGTGGCTATGTATATAACCGGAGGATTGCCCAAGGTTTATCCGGACATTCCTCTGTTTACGGAATCCGTAGAAATCTTCGGGGCTTCGACGAAGCGCGTTACCCTTCTCACACCCGTACTCGTTATCGTGCTGGTTGTTGCCCTCGTTCTGCTTATCAACAAAACGAAAATCGGAATGGCAATGAGAGCTTCATCCGTTGATTTTGAAACCGCCCGTCTTATGGGTATCAAAATCAACAACGTCATTTCAATGACCTTCATTATCGGTGCCGTTCTTGCAGCCATCGGTTCAATGCTGTACTTCAGCAACTACAACTCCATTTCACCGACGTCCGGTGCCATGCCCGGTCTTAAGGCCTTCGTTGCCGCAGTTTTCGGCGGTATCGGCTCAATTCCGGGTGCCGTTGTAGGAGCTTTCATCATCGGTATCTGCGAGAACCTGCTCAAGATGGTAGGTCTTACGGAATTTTCCGATGCTTTCACCTTCGCTCTGCTTATTTTCATTCTCGTCGTAAAGCCCACGGGTCTCTTCGGCGAGAAGCAGTACGACAAGGTCTGACGGGGGGATTATTATGGAAAACGCAAAGAAAAAATCCCTGATAAAATCGTTGAAGTACGCGATATTTTTCGTACTCCTCTTCGCCGCCCTTGTAATTATTGATGTGAAAAATCCCTCTTACAGCATGATTATCACCGTACTGAAGAAGGGAACCGTATATGCGCTTATCGCCGTTTCGATGAACATTTTGAACGGCTTTACCGGGCTGTTCTCACTCGGACAGGCAGGCTTTATGCTGCTTGGCGCTTATACCTATGCCGTTCTCACGATGACCAACGAAGCCCGTGAAGCCGTATATTATCTCAGCGGATATTCGGTGACCTTCACCCTTCCGTGGTACGTCGGATTGATTCTCGCCGGTGCTGTTGCTGCCTTTTTTGCCTTCCTTATCGGTCTTCCGGTACTGAAGCTCAAGAGCGATTATCTTGCAATTGCAACCCTCGGCTTTGCCGAAATTCTCAGAGCTTTCTCACAGTGGGCAAAGCTTGAGAAGATAACGAACGGCTCGATTCAGCTTCGCGACTATCCCACGTTCTCAAAGAGCAGCCTGCTTGAAGGAACGGTTTTCGAGAATGCAAGTCTGACGCCTTATGTGCTCATCGTTTCCCTCTGTCTGCTGCTTATCGTCCTGATGATTAATTCAACCTACGGCCGTGCCTTCAAGGCCATAAGAGACGACGAAATAGCAGCCGAGGCTATGGGCATCAATCTTGCTCATCACAAGAGACTGTCCTTCATTACAAGTTCCTTCTTCGCCGGGATCGGCGGGGCCCTGCTTGCAATCTATCAGTCGTCAATCACTGCTTCCCAGTTCAAGAGCTCTACGACCTATGAAATTCTGCTTATCGTCGTTATCGGCGGTATCGGTTCAATCACGGGTTCAGTTCTTGCATCATATCTCTACATTGCCTGCTCGGAATGGTGGCTGCGCGGCCTTGACAGCGGCAGCTTCCTCGGACTCAATCTTCCGAACGTGTTCCGCAGCGGCTTCCGTATGGTCGTTTTCTCGGTCATCATTATGGTTATCGTTCTGTTCTTCAGAAAGGGTATTATGGGTGAACGCGAGCTTAATCTTGACCGGGTCGGGTGGTTCTTTACAAAGATACTTCCTTCACTTTTCAAGAAGAAAAATAAAGCTGAATCAGGGAAGGAGGCCGTAAAATGAGACTCAGAAACGAAGGCGAACACGATCACGAGTACGTGACCGATTCGAGCCGCGGGGATCTCACTTTTATGCAGGAGACCACCGATATTCAGATTGGTGAGCTTTCCCCGAATTCCGTGCTGAAGGTTGAAAACATCACCATGCAGTTCGGCGGAGTAGTTGCCGTAAACAACCTGAATATGGAAGTCAACCGCGGTGAAATCGTTGCTCTCATCGGTCCAAACGGAGCCGGAAAGACGACTGCTTTCAACGTAATAACCGGCGTATACGAGCCGACGAACGGTGCAATTTACTACAACAAAAAGCTTATAGTTGAAAACAAGCCGCGCGGAAAGATGAAGAAATACTACTCCGGACAGAATGCCGGACTGTATTACAAGTCCATCTCCAAAACTCCTGACAAGATTACCGCTCTCGGAATGGCAAGAACCTTCCAGAACATCCGTCTGTTCAAATCGATGACGGTATTTGAAAACGTTCTTACCGCCATGCACGTGCGCCGCACATCAAACTTCTTCACGGCAATGCTTCATCTGAATTTCTCCGAAGAAAAGAAGATGAGAGAAGAAACCGCTTCGCTGCTTGAACTTGTCGGACTTTCCGATGTAAAGGACGACCTTGCAACGTCCCTGCCGTACGGAAAGCAGAGAAAGCTTGAAATTGCAAGAGCTCTTGCCACACATCCGAAGCTTTTGCTTCTTGATGAGCCGGCAGCAGGCATGAACCCTCAGGAAACCGAAGAACTGACACAGTTCATCCGTTATATCCGTGAGAAATTCGACCTGACCGTTCTGCTTATCGAACATCATATGAACCTTGTTATGGATATTTCAGACCGCATTTACGTAATAGATTTCGGCCGTCTCATTGCCGAGGGCAATCCCGAAGATATTCAGAAAAATCCGAAGGTAATTGAAGCATATCTGGGGGGAAGCGACAATGGTTAAAGAAAATGCCAAAACACTTCTTGAAATAAACAATCTGCAGATTCGTTTCGGCGGAATCAAGGCCGTTGACGGACTCTCACTCTCGGTAAAAGAAGGCGAGATTGTCACGCTTATCGGCTCAAACGGAGCCGGAAAATCCACGACGATGAAGGCCATATCCGGTATGGTAAAGCCCTTTGCCGGTGAAATAATCTTCGGAAGCGACAATATCACGGGCCAGGCTCCCAATGTAATCGTGTCAAAGGGAATAACCATGGTTCCCGAAGGACGCCGCGTTTTCCCGAACCTCACGGTTCTTGAAAACCTCAAAATCGGCGCATATCTTCGCTATGACAATCTGACCAACGACATAGACTACGTCTACAGTCTCTTCCCGAGACTCAGGGAACGTTCATGGCAGCTTGCCGGAACTCTTTCAGGCGGTGAGCAGCAGATGCTGGCCGTCGGCCGCGCACTCATGGCAAAGCCGAAGCTTATTATGATGGATGAGCCTTCTTTAGGACTTGCCCCCATTGTAGTTGCCGAAATCTTTGAAATTATCAAAGAAATCAACCGTCAGGGTATTACCGTCGTTCTCAACGAGCAGAATGCCAATATGGCACTAAAGATTGGAGACAGAGGCTACGTCTTTGAAACCGGACGCATTTCAATGTCAGGAAAGTGTTCAGACCTTGCAAATGATCCGAAGGTGCAGGAAGCATATCTCGGAAAATCGAAATAATTACAAAAGATGACAGGAGACCGTTTCTCCTGTCATCTTTTGTAAATCTGACAGGGGGACGCCTCTCGTGTCAGATTTATAAAAAATCTGACACGAGAAACGTCCCCCTGTCAGATAAAAACGGTGACAAGGGAATATTCCCTTGTCACCATCCGAGAAATGATTCTTATTCAGTTCTGAGTGCAATGACGGGGTCCTTGCGGGCTGCGCTGCGCGAGGGGATGATACCGGCAATAAGTGTCAGTATCATTGAGATGGCTACGAGCACGGCGGCCGTAAGCAGCGGCAGGGAAGCACTGAGGTTCGGTATTCCCGTCAGCGCGTGAAGAATGAGGTTGATCGGTATGCAGACAAGATACGTAAAGCCGACTCCTATGATACCCGACGTAAATCCGATAATCAGCGTCTCTGCGTTGAACATACCGGAAACGTTCTTCTTTGAGGCTCCTATTGCTCTGAGAATGCCGATTTCCTTGGTTCTTTCCTGAACCGAGATAAGCGTGATGACTCCTATCATAATTGAGGAGACTATCAGTGAAATTGCGACGAAGGCAATGAGAACGTAGGTGATGGCGTCGATTATCGTTGTGATTGACGACATCATAATGCCGACGTAATCAGTGTACTTGATTTCGTGAACGTCGTCGACGTCTGCGTTATAAGCTGCGATTGCGTCTTTTATTGCGTCCTTGTCAGCGAAGGTTGAAGCATAAATGTTTATCGTTTTCGGTTCGCCCATATCGATGCAGCCGAGCTTTACAAGATTCGAATCTGCATTGCTTTCGGAAAATTCCGCAGTTTCATCGTAGTATTCGGCACAGAGTTCATCTGTATAGCCTCCTACTGCTGCCTCAAGCGATTTAGCGAGGTCTGCGTCCGAGAGTGTTGAAAGACCTTGTTTTATCTGTTCCGCATACTGTGTGCTGAAACGTTCCTCCATTGCCGTACGGACGTATTTTTCAAGGTCTTCGTCGGACATGGCGGCAATGTAAGCCGTGAGTGACTCGGTATCGACACTGATCTGACCCTGCAGAGACTGCGTAATCATATTTTCGATGTCGGCACGGCTCATACCGGAAAGCATGGCGTCAACCTGAGTCTGTATCATTCCGTCGGGGACAATGCTCATAATATTGACGTAAATCTGCGCCTTATCCGCTTCCGAAAGCCCTGCAATATACTGTCTGAAAAGGTCTGCCTTTTCTTTTACGCTGAAGTTTTCGGCGGAAGAACGGAAGTACAGACCCGAGAAAATATCCTTGCTTCTGTCTGCCGACTGAGCTTTTGCTATTTCGGATGAGGAGGCCTCATTTATTATGTATTCGCTGAGCTTTGAAGTGTACCCGATTGAACCGTTGAGAATCGTGGTTGTAGCCCCTTCTTTGGCACGGATGATTCCGCTTACCCTGAGAGAAATTGCGTTTGAGTAGAGATACTGAATTCCGGCATCCGTATCGCGAAGGTCGTCGTATTCACCGGTTTCCGCGTTGTAGCTGTAGCAGTTGCAGGGAATTACTATGCGGTAATCGCCTTTGCAAATTTCTTCATAAGACCAGCTCTTGCGCGTAATATCAAGTTCGGACTTATCCTGAACGGCGGTGAAGATTTTCTGTACGTCCTCTTTGGGAAGAAACCCGAGGGCATAGAGGCTGAGATCGGCGATTTCGTTCTTTTCATCGACTACGAGCACGACTTCGTTGTAATCGTTCGGCCAGCTTCCGTAAATCAGGTCGTACTGGGCGTCAAAAACGTCTGAAATCAGCTTGCCGTTCTTGCCGGGCAGCATTTCCTGGAAAAGTGTGCTGTAGCTTGAGGAAGTTGAGCCTGACATCATGGATGTGAGTGATGAACCCGTACCCGTTGAGCCCGTTGAGAACATACTGCTTCCCTGACTTGCTGCCGCTGTCATATTTTCAATAATCAGCTGGCGCATCAGTGTGCTGATGTCCGAGCGGATAATTTCACCGTCAACGTTTTTGGTATATATATCAAGGTCAAGTCCGTAGGTGTACTGAACACCGCTAACTGCGTCGCGAAGACCGCTTTCGTCTTCTTCATCAGCCATTCTTTCTTCAAGATAGGTCTTGAAGGCGGCAAGGTCGTTTTCCGACGTTTCAATTGAGTTTAAGGAGTTCACAAGGCTGTATATCATAGCCTTCTGATAAATCGCATCGTTTTCGTGAGCATCGTCTGACTGAGCCTTTCCGAGGAAGGTTTCAATCAGGGAACTGAGTTCGACGGTTTCAGATTCAAGAGACAGCGGATAGGCTGTCAGGGCTTCTTCCTGAACCATGTTGATATACGTTGTTGCTCCGTTTGATACTGCGTAAATCAGGGCGATTCCGATAATTCCTATACTTCCGGCAAATGATGTCAGAATAGTACGGCCTTTTTTGGTGAACAGATTTTTCAGTGAGAGTGAGAAGGAGGTCAGAGCTGACATGGTCGGGAGCTTGACTTTCCTGCCTTTGTGTGCTTCAAGTGCTTTTTGGTCTGAAACGGTCAGCTCCTCATACTCAAGATCCGTAACGGGATTCGAGTCCCCGGTTATGACTCCGTCAAGCATCGTAATCGTTCGCGTTGCGTATCTTTGTGCGAGCTCCGGATTGTGTGTCACCATAATGATGAGACGGTCACTTGCGAGCTCCTTCAGTATTTCCATAACCTGAATGCCGGTTTCGGTATCAAGGGCGCCTGTCGGTTCATCGGCAAGGATAATATCGGGATTGTTTACGATTGCACGGGCAATTGCGACTCTCTGCATCTGTCCGCCGGACATCTCGTTCGGATGCTTTCTGAGCTGCTTTTCCAGTCCGACTTTTTCAAGAGCCGTTTTGGCCCTCTGACGTCTTTCTTTGCGGGCAACTCCGGACAGCGTCAGTGCAAGCTCGACGTTGTTCAGCACCGTCTGATGAGGTATGAGATTGTAGCTCTGGAAAACGAAGCCTATTGAGTGGTTTCTGTAACCGTCCCAGTCTCTGTCACGGAAATCCTTCGTGGATTTGCCGTTAATAATCAAATCGCCGGAGGTGTAGCTGTCAAGTCCCCCGACAATATTGAGCATCGTGGTCTTTCCGCAGCCGGAAGGACCCAAAATTGCAACAAATTCATTTTTACGGAATTTCAGGTCTATTCCGCGAAGCGCGTGAACCGTTTCGCCGCCTGTATGGTATTCCTTGGTTATGTTTTTCAGTTCGAGCATTCTTTTATCCTTAATTTTTAATAAATAACCGTAATTTCCGAAAATAACAGCAGAGCCGTTCCTGCGGCTTTACCGCAAACAATTCTGCTGTTTATTATTCAAAGTCTCATAAGCACTGAGTATTCAGATGAACCCTCCGTCAACAGGAAGTATTGCTCCCGTTATGAACGAAGCGGAATCAGAACACAGGAATTCGACCGCAGCGGCAATCTCCGCCGGCCTTCCGAGACGGCACAGGGCGGTTCCGTCTGCGAGCTCCTTCTTCGTATCCTTGTCAAGACCGGCGTTCATATCAGTGTCGATAACACCGGGTTCAACGCAGTTCACTCTTATTCCGGAAGGACCGAGTTCCTTTGCCAGAGCCTGAGTAAATCCGCGCAAAGCGGATTTGGAGGCCGAATAGGTCACCTCACAGGAAGCTCCTCTTGCCCCCCATACGGAACCGATGTTGACGATACAGCCGCTCTTTGACGCAATCATTGCTTTGGCCGCAGCTTTGGAAGCCGCTATTGCCGACGTCAGATTTGTGTCAATCATTTTTCTGTATTCTTCTTCGGTTTCGTCGCAGAACAGGCGAATTCCCGCAATTCCGGCACAGTTTACGAGAACGTCAACCCCGCCGAGAATCGAAATTGCCTCATTTACAGCATCACAGGCTATATTATAGCAAGCTAAATCGTACTTTAAATGAATTGAATTTGTTTTTTCTGTGATTTTGCGGGCCGCTTCATCGTCCTGTTTGTAAATGAAAACGACTTTGTCACCGAGAGCACAGAATTTTTCAACGCAGGCGGCACCGATTCCGCGTGAACCGCCTGTTATTATTACTTTTCTCATATCAGTATTCCGGATCCGGATTTATCTTTCTCAGATTGGAGAAGCGGGCGACGGGACGGCAGCCGGCTGCTTCGTAGACCTTGCGGGCGCTCATGGTTTCGCCCGTGTAAAGGGACATAAAGGTTGCGCCGTAGCGGCTCTGCTCGTAGCACATTCTTGCAAACAGGCATTTTCCGATGCCGAGATTTCGGTATGCGGGGTCCGTTCCGATTCCGCAGAAATTGCCACGTATTCCGTCGCCTTCTCTGACCTGAGTCAGAGGTCCGGTGTATCCGATAACGTAGTTGTCACGGTTCATGTCACTTGCAACGAGAATCGGAAGATGGACGTTTGCCATAACGCCCTTTTTCCAGCCGGGATTGCCGATTCTGTCAAAAATCGTGTCAAGCCCATTATGCAACAGAGGGTTGTATTTGATTATTTCGATTCCGCGGTCCCATAGCTGTGATTCGAGATTGACTATGGGTCTCGGAATAACGTAATGATTAACCGGAGTATAATAGGCAATCTGAGCGCACCACTCAGAGTAGCCGTTGCGCAGAAGCAGCTTTTCGCCGGAGCTTCCGCTCGGAACTCCTGGAGCGCAGGGATGACCGTCTGTCGTTCCGGGAATCAGCCAGGGAAGGGAAACCGAATCGTAGAAAACCGTTTCTATGGCTTTGGTTTTGGTTCTGAAAAGCTCCTGCTCGAGACGGCGCAGAAGGGCAGAGCCGAGGCCTCTTTTTCTGTGTTTCGGCAGAACCCCGATGTAACTGAGATATGCCTTTTTGTTTTCGTCGGGAAGGGAAGCCGAAATAAACGCAACGGGGACCCCTTCGAGACTTGCCCAGATGGTAATTCTGCGCTCAACAAGGAAGATGCTTCTGAACTCTTCGGGAGTCAGCATTCTGTAGGGAAGCTTGTCACGGCCGTCTTCAAGTATTCCGTTATAGATATCGAGAAGCTGTTCGTTAAACCCGTATCTGAATAAATAAGCGGCCATGTTTTTCCCTTTCTGTATTCGGAGGTAAAAAATTACCCCCCCTTACAAAATATTACTCAATTATATTATATCATAATATAAGAAAAAGAAAAGAATTTTCGGTGAATTTTTTGCAAAAAACGGGAAATACAGAAGAAAATTTACCGTATGATTTTAAAAGTCCGACTCCTTGTTAATATTTTACTTCGGAAGGAGTTTAAAAATAACATATGAAAGAAACTGCGGTTCGCAGAAGCAGTTTGTAAAAACAAAGGTTTCAGAACAATATTTCAGATTTGCATTGAAAAAAACGTTCAATAATGATATAATAGGCGAAATTGTGCCGTATATCGGAAAACGAATCAGAAAACGGTGTATTTCTTTGCATCGGTGAAAGGAATTTTCAATAATGGAAGTGTCAATCGCACAGCTGATTACTTCAACCGCAACTCTTTTCTGCTTTATGTTTGCAGGTTTTATTCTGAAGAAGACAAAGCTTGCCGGGGAAGGATTTGCCAAAACCCTGTCCATACTCTGTATGTACGTGTGTCAGGTATGTATGTTCCTGCGAAGCTACATTTATGCTTTTGAGAAATCCAAAGCTTTGGAGCTTTTGCAGGTCGGAATTGCTTCATTTGCGTTCCACGGTCTCTTTTATGTGCTTGCAAGGCTGCTTTTCAAAAAATACCCTGATAAAATCAGAAAGCTTGCAACATTTTCCGTAATCTTTTCCAATTCAGGTTATATTGGCCTTCCGCTTGTTGAAAGAGTATTCGGTGATGAGTATACAATTTACGGAACTCTGTATCTTGTAGCTTTCAATATGTTCGCATTTACTCTCGGAAGACTGATTTTCACTGAAGATAAGTCCTATATTTCAGTCAAAAAAGTGTTCGTAAATCCCGCGGTAATTCCGATTACAATAGGCCTTGTGATTTACTTCACGGGTTGCGGCGGTGTTCTTGTTAATGCCGCAGCAGGCGTCGAAGGGACTCCCGAAATTGCGCAGAGAGCAGCATCAATACTGATTGACGTCCTTTCAACCTTCAAGCATATGGTGGCTCCCGTATCAATGGTAATGATCGGCATAAGACTTGCCGAAACGGACTTCATAGCCGCAATTAAGGATAAGGCAATGTACGTCGTTCTTATCGTAAGACTGCTCGCGTTTCCGACGCTTGCCTGGCTGCTCTGCACCACAGCCGTTGCCCTCGGTATTATGACAGCAGACGTCAGAAATATTCTCGTAATTCTATCTGCAACTCCGATTGCCGCTATGGCATCGATGTTCTCTGAGCTTTACGACGGCGACAAAGTCCGCGCCGGACAGATGGTAGCCGTCAGCACTCTGCTTTCCATCGTAACCATGCCGATTATCGCCTTGCTGCTTAAAATCAATTTCTGAATAACGAAATAATTCAAAAAGGACCGTCCGACTTTCGTCGGCGGTCCTTTTCACGACTTGCCTTTCACACCGGTGGAAAATGGGTCAGATGACAAGGGACGGTTCTTTTGTCATCTCGTCCAAAAGCCGAGATGACAAAAGAACCGTCCCTTGTCATCTCGCCCAAAAGCCGAGATGACAAAAGAACCGTCCCCTGTCATCTGATAAAAAAGCAGAGGACGGGAAACGTCCTCTGCCGGATGGGTTGGGTCTATTGATTAATTTTTCTTTTTGAATCCGCCGCAGATGATGTTGACAAGAATACCGAGGATGAGAGCGCAGGCAACGGAGGTGATTGTGACCTTACCGAAGCTTACAGTCATTCCGCCAACACCGGCGATGAGGATGACGGATACGACGAAGAGGTTCTTGTTGTCACCGAGATCGACAGCCTGAATCATCTTAAGACCTGAAACAGCGATGAAGCCGTAGAGAGCTACGCAGACACCGCCCATTACGCAGGAAGGAATGGATGCGAGGAAGGTGGTGAAGGGAGCCAGGAAAGCGGCAACGAGTGCAAGGATGGCTGTTGTGAAAATTGTTACGATAGAGGCGTTTCCGGAAATAGCTACGCAGCCGACGGATTCACCGTAGGTAGTATTGGGGCAGCCGCCGAAGAAAGCACCGGCCATTGAGCCGACACCGTCGCCGCACAGTGTGTTGTGAAGTCCGGGCTCTTCAAGAAGGTCTTTCTCGATAATGGAAGAAAGATTCTTGTGGTCGGCAATGTGTTCTGCAAAAACAACGAAAGCAACGGGAACGTATGCAACGATTACCGTTACAACGTAATCAAGTGTGATGTCTTTGATACCCTTGAAGGCTTCGACGAATGTGAATTCGGGAACCCACTTCATATTGCTGAAAGCGGCAAAGTTGATGAGCTGGATGGATTCGTTGGAAGCAGCTTTACCAATCAGTGTGAAAATAAGTGCACAAGCGTATCCTGCACCGATACCGATGATGAAGGGAATCATCTTTACGAACTTTTTGCCGTATACTGAAGAAATAATGGTTACGATAAGAGTTACGAGACCGCAGATGATGCAGGCGTATTTATTAAGGGAACCGGAAGAGTTGGTTACGTCACCGATTGCGTTTCCGGCAAGGGAAAGACCGATAATGGCAACTGTAGGACCGATAACAACGGGAGGCATAAGCTTTGCAATCCACTTGACACCGCAAAATTTAACAATAAGAGCAATGACTACATAAACAAGACCTGCGGAAACAGCACCGATTATAAGTCCGGCATATCCGGCGGCTGTTGAGACTGCACCGGCAAAAGCGGCGCCCATTGAGCCGAGGAAAGCAAAGGATGAACCGAGGAATACGGGGCTCTTGAACTTTGTGAAGAGCAGGTAAACCAGAGTACCGATGCCGGCTCCGAAGAGGGCGGCGGACTGGCTCATACCGTTGCCGATAATGGACGGGACGGCGATGGTTGCTGCCAGAATGGCAAGCAGCTGCTGAAGGGCGAAGACGATGACCTGACCGAATTTCGGTCTGTCATTTACGTTGTAAACGAGTTTCATTCGTTTTTCCTCCGTATTTATAAAATTTTTAATAACACAAAAAAATAACCCTGATACGCGATATCGGCGCAACAGAGCATAGTGAGGACCCATTCAAGACATAAAGATATAATGCCGGAACGGGAAAATATTAGAAATTACCTCAGTAGTCTAATCGCATCTGCCGATAAGGTTTCTGAACGCGTATATAATATCACATATGAAGTTATTTGTAAACCTTTTTTTGTAAAAAAACGAAAAAATAGGTACATCCGAGTCCGTTTCTGCAGACGTTTGCAATCCCGAATCATCAGCTTCACACGGCTTGACGTTTCCCGTATTGCCTGCGTGTTCAACAACAGAAGGACGGGACCCGGGACAGATGTTCCGGGCCCCGTCTGAAATCATTTCTGAGCGTGGCTCTTTATTGTCTCAAGAGAAGAATCGAGTGTCTTCTTCCAGGTCTTGTATGCACCCTTATATGCAGCAGCAAAGTTGCCGTTGGCGGAAGTGCAGGCATTTCTCCACTGTCTTACGGGGCCGCTGCCGTCGCCGCCCATCTGGTCAAAGAGAATGCGGCCGAGGTCAAAAACTATACCGGAACGGATAATGTCGAACATCCGGCTGTCGCCCTGGCCCTGAGAGTATCTGTATTTAAAGGCGGTATCGAAAATTACGGTGGAAACGTCGGAATAGCCCTTTTCTGCCATCAGTTCCATAACGGCGGAGCTCATTGATTTGTCTTCGGCATCAGAGGGGATGCAGTACATAGAGTGAGGGAAGCCGACGGCTGTGTAGTAGTTTTCCTGGTCTTCCGAATATTTCGGAGCGCAAAGAATGCTGTAACCGTAATCCGACTGAGTGAGATAGGTTGTGAGCTTGCTTCCGTCGAGAGAATACAACAGGCAGTTTCCGCCGGTCATCATGAGGGAGACTTCCGAAGAAGTGGTGCAGTAATATCCGTCAGCGGTAGCACCTGACCATAACAGCTTTCTGAGCTTATCCTGGATATCATAGGATTTATCGCTGTTGAGGTCTTCGGAAACCGAAGCTTCACCGTCGTTTGATACTGAGACGTAGTTCATTCCGGCACCGAGGTAGAAGGTGTCAAAATAAGTGTGTCCATTAATAAAGTAACCGTAGGTACAGGTATAATCGCGGTTTCCTCCTGTTGATGCAAAAACATCCTTTGTGATTTCAAGCATATAATCAAGAGTCCATCCGCCTTCAAGAGCTTTTTCCTGAACGCCCGTGATGTTGAGGTCCTTTGCAAGGTCGTTGTTCAGTGCCATAAACTGCATCTGATAAAGAATGCTTGATGCGATATCGCCCGATGCAAAGTACAGACAGCCGCCGATGGTGTTGAGGTTAACGAGGCTTTTCGGCCAGCAGGGCTGTTCGAAATCAAGATATTCTGTTGTCAGCAAATCGGAAAGAACGCCGTTCATCATAAGCAGGGAAGCGGCTCTGGTGTAGCAGGCAAGAGCGTCCCAGGCTTTTGAACCGGAGTTGATGGAAGTCGTTGCAGTCTTGCAGAAATCCTGGAAGGTGCTTGAATTTCCCTTGAGAATGGAATATGAAAGCTTTACGCCGAGTTTGTCTTCAACGTAACGGTTGCGCCTGTAAATTGCGCTTTCAATCATATCTCCGGACTCTTCCTCATAATCATATTCCGGAGCGGTCTGCTCCCATGCGAGATAATTGAATTCGGTGTTTGCATAATTCAGTCCGAGAAAAGGATCGTAGACTGTGGTTTCTTCAATGACAGTGGTCTGGGCAGCCGGAAGGTCAGAACCGGTCTCAGGAGTATTATTCTGAGTATCACCGCACGAAGCCAATAACGATGCGCAGGCGATGAGCGCCAGAACGGCGCTGAGGATTCTCAGTGTGGTTTTCATTTTCGGAACCCGGCTTTCGCCAAGCGAAAGCTTCCTTTCTTTAATTAACAGGGATAAGCCTTTGGCAATTTCGGTTATCCGCAAGCCGGAGACTGAACAAATGGCTTGAAAAACGAACTGAAATTTGAATTGCAAACAGGCAAGCCCTGCATACTTTCTTAAGAGTATATCATTAATGAGTAATAATATCAAGGGAAATCTTGTTTTATTTCACAAAAAGTGATATAATAAACTGATTATATTTGCTCTATCATTTTCTATTTTAAGGTCAGGATGAATTATGATATACTATCAACTTTCAGATTATCTGAAATTGCTTGAAGACAGCTCGCTGCTCTGCTCATATGAACTGTCCGATAAAACGAAAACCGTCAGAGGCGTTTCCTTTGATTCAAGAGATATACCGGAAGACTGCATATTTATCGCCAAGGGCCTTCATTTCAAGGCTGAATATCTTGACATTGCTTTTGAAAAGGGGGCCGCTTGCTACGTTGCGGATCACGTCATTGAAGGACGCGGCGATCGTATCATTGTCAGCGACGTAAGAGCCGCGATGTCGGTGCTGGCAAGATTTTTCTATAATGACCCTCAGACGGAACTTCAGACTTTCGCAATTACGGGTACGAAGGGTAAAACCACTTCAAGTGCGTTTCTGCGCCGCATTCTTGATTTCGACGCAAAGGATCACGGCAAGCCCGGATGTGCAATTTCGTGTTCAGTCGATATCTGGGACGGAAAGACGTGGACGGAGCCCATCAATACCACACCCGAAGCCCCGGACATCTGGAAATATATGGCGAATGCTGCAGAATCACACGCAGAGCGCTTCGTGCTTGAGGTTTCAAGCCAGGCCCTCAAATACGGACGCGTCAGCGGCATGACCTTTGACTTTGCCTGCTTTACCAACGTCGGTTTCGATCATATCGGACCCGCTGAACACACAGACTTTGAGGATTATCTGAATTCAAAGCTTACAATATTTGACCATTGCCGCCATGCCTGTGTCAATATCGATGACGCTTATGCCGGACGTATGCTTGAAAAAATCAATTCAAGATATCCGGTCGTCACCTTCGGTACTTCTGAAAAGGCCGAGTTGCGTATGACCGGCGTAAAACGCCTCGAAGACGGCATTCATTTTACAATCACTACCCCGCAAGAAAGCTGCGAAATGCTCATTACGATGCCGGGACTCTTCAATGCTTCAAACGCCCTTTATGCGATTGCCATGGCGTATTCTGCGGGAATCCCACTGGATACCTGCCGACGTGCTCTTGAAGAGGCAAGAGTAAAGGGAAGAATGCTTTCATATCCGTCAAAGGACGGACAGGTTACGGTAATCATCGACTACGCGCATAACGGAATGAGCTTCGAGACTCTGTTTGGCTCGCTTGAGCTTGAATATCCCGGGGCGGCTCTCGTTGCAATTTACGGCTGGCACGGAAACAAAGGCCAGAACCGCCGTCACGATATCGGTGTCGTCACCGGTGCACGTGCGGATTTCACGATAATAACCGAAAAGGATTCGGCTGACGAAGCTTTTGAAGACATAGCCGCAGATGCAGCGCAGTGGATAGCTTCGGTCGGAGGAAAATACGCAATCGTCAAAGACCGCGAGGACGCTCTTCGCTACGCCTTCGGACTTGACTTCGGCGAACGCAGGAAAATTATTATTTTTGCCGGAAGGGGCGAAGAGGACTGGCAGAAATGGGGAAATACTTACTACAAGTATCAGTCTGACCCCGAGATTACAGAAAAACTGCTGAGTGAATACAACAGCACTCACACAGAGAAATGAGGACAGCTTGCCATGACAAGAAATTTGCTGACAATTATTGAAGAGAGAATCCCTGATTTTTCAAAAGGTCAGAAGCGAATAGCCAATTTCATACTTGAAAAATACGACAGCGCCGCTTATATGACGTCCTCCAAGCTCGGAATGGAAGCAGGAGTATCCGAATCGACAGTCGTGCGCTTTGCCAACGAACTCGGATATGAAGGCTATCCCGAAATGCAGAAGGATCTGCGCGAGATTATCCGCACGCGCCTGACCTCCGTACAGAGGGTGGACGTAACGAATTCACTTCTCGGTGACGACTCGATTCTCGACCGCGTTCTGAACTCCGACGCCGAAAAAATCAGACAGACTCTGGATGATATCGACCGCGCCGCTTTTGACAAAGCAGTTGAAAAGATTATCGCTGCGGGAACGATCTACATCATAGGTGTTCGCTCGAGCTCATCTCTCGCCGGTTTCCTGAATTACAATCTGAGAATGATTTTTGACAACGTAAAATTCGTTCAGACCACCTCAGGCAGTGAAATGTTCGAGCAGATTATGAATATTCAGTCAAAGGACGTTCTTGTTGCCATAAGTTTCCCGAGATATTCTTCAAGAATCATCAACGCCGTTGAATATGCCCACAATGCGGGGGCTGACGTCATCTCAGTGACCGACGGACCCAATTCACCGATTGCAGCACATTCGGATCAGCTTCTGTCAGTTCATTCGGATATGATTTCATTCGTCGATTCGCTGGTTGCTCCGCTTTCAATAGTCAACGCAATCATCGTCGCCGTATCCAAGAAGGTTCCGGACAGAGTACACGACAGACTTGCAAAGCTCGAAAAAATCTGGGACGAATATGACGTTTACGATAAATCGAAAGGATAAAATATGAGCAACGGTCTATCGCTTGCCGTAATCGGAGGCGGACCTGCCGGTATGGCTGCGGCAGTATTTGCCGCAAGAAACGGTGCTGACGTAACGCTTTACGAGAAAAACGGAAAGAACCGTCTCGGCAAAAAGCTTGCCATCACGGGAAAGGGAAGATGCAATATCACGAACGACTGCACGAGAGACGAGTTTCTAGCGAACGTTCCGAGAAACCCCCGTTTCCTGTATTCGGCTTATTATGCGTTTCCGCCGCAGGACGTTATGACTTTCTTTGAAGAGCTCGGCGTTCCCGTCAAGGTTGAGCGCGGAAAGCGCGTTTTTCCGGAATCCGACCGTGCTGCCGACGTAGTGAATGCCCTTTCAAAGGCGCTGAACGTCGAATCGGTAAAAATCCGCGGCTGCTCCGTCGAAGGAATTGAGCCCTGTGATGGGAAATTCCTGATTCACAGCGGCAGAGACAGCTTTTCGGCAGACAGGGTGATTCTTGCGACCGGCGGTATGTCTTATCAGTCAACCGGTTCCGACGGTTCCGGATACGGACTTGCAGAAGAGCTCGGGCACACGGTTACTCCGCTCAGAGCTTCCCTCGTTCCGCTTGTCTGCCCCGGCAGAACCTGCCCGTCGCTTATGGGACTTTCGCTGAAAAACATCAGCTTTCAGATAAGGGATAATAAAGAGAACCTGAACGTTTACGACGATTTCGGTGAACTGATGTTCACTCACTTCGGACTCAGCGGTCCGGTCGTTCTTTCGGCCTCCGCCTATCTCGAAGACATTCAGCCGGGAAGATATACGGCGGTTATCGACCTGAAGCCCGCACTGAACGAGGAAATTCTTGATGCGAGAATTCTTTCCGATTTCAGGAAGGAGCTCAACAGGGATTATTCAAACTCACTGTCCGCCCTTCTTCCGTCAAAGCTGATACCGGTGTTCGTCGCTATGTCCGGTATTAATCCCGAAACCAAGGTGAATTCAATTACAAGGGAAGAAAGACGCAGAATCGTGCATCTTATGAAGCACTTTGAGATTCCGGTTTCGGGACTGCGCCCCATTGACGAGGCGATTATCACACGCGGAGGAATCGAAGTCAGGGAAATCGACCCGAAAACCATGGAATCCAAGCTTGTGCCGGGACTTTATTTTGCCGGCGAAATCATAGATGCCGACGCATATACCGGGGGATTCAACCTTCAGATTGCCTGGTCAACGGGCAGACTTGCGGGTGAACACGCTTCGGAATACTGATATAAATTAATTGGAAAATACTGGTATGAGAAAAATCAATATAGCAATAGACGGACCCGGCGGAGCCGGAAAAAGTACGCTTGCCAAAGCAGTTGCTGCAAAGCTGAACATAAATTACGTGGATACCGGTGCCATTTACCGTACCGTCGGCTACGCTGCCAGACGTGCCGGCATTGCTCCGGACGACGCAGAAAAGGTCGTGGAGCTGCTCGCAAAAATCAAGGTTGAACTG
>DCGL01000133.1 GCA_002314565.1 Clostridiales bacterium UBA1779 | reverse complement strand
CTCAGATATTTAATATCGTAGGTATTCGTGCGCAGGAAACCTTGCTCGGGACATTTACTAAGAACGGCAAAGAAAATAAGCAAAACGGTCAGAAAATCAACTACTTTGATTTTATATCTTCTCTTGAATATCCCGACTGTAATGCGGCACTGAAAAGAATGTTGCCGAGAATTGATATGAATAAAATCAATTCGCTGATTGATAATACGCCGTATATTACCGAGCTGCAAAAAATCTTTTATAAAACAATGCTCCGTGAAAGAAAAGAGAAAATACTGGACAAATCCTTACAGCTTCTGAAAAAGAAGGAACGAAGCAAAGACGCAAGATAAAACCGAATAACAAACCATGCCGATGGGATGTAAAAGTCCTGTCGGCTTTTTTGTTGCCCGAATCAGGAAGGAGGATTACACCGTAACTTTCCGCAATGTGTCCTTAAGAACACACCGCATTGAGGCTCCCTTTTTGAGGTTTATTTAATTTTTTACAGAGGCAAGCTCCATGATTTTACGGATATTCTCTTCAAATTTTTCCGCCGGAATCAGTACGATTCCTTCGTCGTCACTGAGTACGATAAGCCTCCTTCCGGACACAAGGCCGAATTTATCTCTTGCTCCCTTGGGTATGACAATCTGGCCGCGGTCGTTTACGGTTATGGAACCCCAGATATTTTTCCCCTTTGGGGCAGGAGGCAGAACTCCGATACCTTCTGCTGATTCGGTTTTAATCAGACTGTCAACGGTTACTCCGTATATTTCGGCAAGTCTTGCGCATTTTTCAACGTCCGGAACGGTCGCTCCGCTTTCCCATTTTGCATATGCCTGACGGGAGATATTGATTTTTTCGGCAAGCTCTTCCTGTGAATATCCGTTGATGTTTCTGAGCATTATCAGATTATCTTTTAACATTTGTCCCTCCGGGATAGTATTTTGCAGCCGCAGATTAACCGTGTTACGGCATACAGCAGTCATTTATTAAAGGTCGATTCTTTCAAAGTATCTGCACGATTTTTTGAAAGAAATATATGTGAGAAGCAGATATATGAGAAATCCGGCTGCCAGCAGTGCAAGCTGAATACCGATATTATCCGTTCCGAATGCGTTGAGAAATTCAAGCCCCGGAAAACAGTGCAGAGCTTCGCCTGCCCCGAGAGTGACAAAGGCGCTTATTATATATGTCAGGAAAGGCCCTGCGAATTTGTATGCGGTTTTGAAAAATCCGCCGACAAATACTGAATTGAACAATCCGAAAATAACGAAAGCAAGGCCGAGTGCAAAGAAATTTGCATTCATAAGGGCGTTGGACCTGTATACTTCCGAATCGGCAAGAACCGTCATTCTGACGGCGGCAGCTGCCCCCATAAGAATCAACGCACAGATTTCGATAAAACAGACGAAAAGGTACTTTCCCTTTACGACGTCGCGCTTTGCAAGCGGCAGGAGTGCCGAAAACAGTATATCGTTCGTCTCCCTTGCGTTCTGAAAGCTCTGGAAAAGACCGAGAGTCACAAAGAAGACCCCGCACAATACGGGATATCCCGGCAGAAAGAACATAAGTCCGAAGGGGATAAAGAGGAATGACAGGATCGAGGCGCTGAGTCTGAACTCCTTTCTGAGCAGCTTAAGCATTTCTCTCACCTCTTTCCATACGAAGAAACGTTTCTTCAAGGCTTTCACCCGGTAGTGAATACCGGGTTTCAAACTCCTTCTTCGGAAGAGCCGCAACTATGCGTCCGCCTGAGATATACACGATATCGTCGGCGCATTTTTCAATATCCGAAATAATGTGGGTTGAAAAGAATACTGCTACGCCTTCTTCCTTCAGCTTTATGAATATTTCAGTCAGCTCGTCCCTTGAAAACGGGTCAAGACCGCTTGTCGGCTCATCAAGTATGAGAATACGCGCCTTGTGAGACAGTGCTATCAGCAGATTGCACTTGACCTTCATTCCCTCGGACAGCTCACGTGCGGCTTTATTTTCATCAAGATTGAAAAGAGAAAGATATCTGCGGTAAGCTTCTTCGTCCCATGTATCGTAAAAATCGCGGACAGTGCTTACTATTTCCTTGATTTTCTTTCTCGGATACCAGTTGACGCTGCCCGTAGAATAGCCGATAAGCTTCTTAATTTCAGACTCGTTATCTGCAAGTTTTTTGCCGAAATATACGATTTCGCCGTTATCCGGATGGACAAGATTCAATATCGACTTGATTGTCGTCGTTTTTCCGGCCCCGTTTCTTCCGATAAAGCCCGTGATTCTTCCCTCTCTGATGTCAAAGGAAACATCCTGCAGCCTGAATGACGGGTATGCTTTGTTCAGATTGCGAATTTCCGCAATACTCATAATGCTTCACTCCTTCTGTGAATTGTATGAATATTGTATACTATAGTTGCCCGATATTCAACCAACTGCAAATGACTGATTTTGATTATTTTGGTTATGTTCGGTTGCGTCAGCGCGGTAAATGAAAAGCAGAGCGTAAGCGCCTGCTTTTCTGACTTTCATACAAAGTTTTCGGCGAGCTCCAGAATCATTCGCTCGGTTTTCTGCCACCCGAGACAGGGGTCGGTGATGGATTTGCCGTAAACGCCGTCGCCTATCTTTTGGGCTCCGTCCTCTATATAGCTTTCAATCATAAAGCCCTTGACCATTCTTCCGATATCCGCGTTATGGTGCATACTTCCAAGCACTTCGCTGACGATTCGCGGCTGTTCAAGATAATTTTTGCCGGAGTTCGAATGGTTCGTATCTATAATGCAGGCAGGATTTTCAAGCCCTGCTGCAAAATACGTGTCACACAGCGCGGCAAGGTCATCGTAGTGATAGTTCGGAATGGACCCCCCGGTTTTATTCATATAACCGCGCAGTATTGCGTGAGCGAAGGGATTGCCGCCCGAATGCACTGCCCAGCCGCGGTAAATGAACGAATGCTGATGCTGAGCCGCGTGTATTGCATTTATCATTACGGCCAGGTCGCCGGAGGTCGGATTCTTCATTCCGACCGGTACTTCGATTGCGGAGGCCGTAAGGCGGTGCTGCTGGTCTTCGACGGACCTTGCCCCGACGGAAACGTATCCGAGGATGTCATCCAGGTATTTGTGGTTTTCGGGATAAAGCAGCTCATCGGCACAGGTAAAGCCGGTTTCGGTCATTGCTCTCATATGCAGCTCGCGGGTCGCAACGATTCCCCTGAGGAGGTCGGGCTTAGCGGTCGGGTCAGGCTGATGAAGCAGGCCCTTGTATCCGTCACCGCTGGTTCTCGGCTTGTTCGTATAAATTCGCGGTATGATAAAAAGCTTATCCTTCACTCTGTCCTGAATTCCGCGCAGTCTTGATATGTAATCAAGAACGCTTTCCTCATTGTCGGCAGAGCAGGGCCCGATTATCAGAATCAGCTTTTTTTCGCGCCCCGAAAGAATGTCCTTCAGCTCGCGGTCTCTTTCCTTCCACAGAAGCGCCAGATTATCCGACAGCGGATACATCTGCTTTACTTCCATTGGTATCGGCAGTTTTTTCTCAAATTCAGCATTCATAAATCAAAAGCTCCGGATTCTGCACAAAGTCAATACGGAAACGTCAGTCGGCATTCCGTTTTACCATATTATATTGCTATCGTCAGCAAAAGTCAAGAAAAGTGATTAATATAGACCGAGAATAAAGACCCGGAAGTTCAGAAATCCCCCGGAATTCAGCTTCAGCTGAACTTCGGGGGACACTTTTATTCAATTTCAACATCCCGGCAGCTTGCTTTCAAAGCTCAGAATGAAAGCTATCTTCCTACCTTCGTACTGAACTGAAATATTGCCGCCCTCAATTAAGTATAATTTATCTTCAGTGCAAAGCACAGAAGCAGACAGGTGAGCAGGAAGAGCGGCAGCATAAGCTTCCAGACAAACTTCATATATTTCGGATAACTTGAATCCGCAAGATTCAGAGCAATAAGCAGAGCCGGATTTGTGGGATACAGAACGTTTGCAAGACCGTCACCGTAAATATAGGCAAGAACGATGAGATTTGCGGGAAGTCCGTACACGGTTCCGATTGGGATAAGCAGAGGTATTAACAGGAACGCTTTTGCTGAACCTGAAGGAACGAAAAATTCCATCAGAAGAACCACGAGGTAGATAAACAGTATCAGCACGTAGCTTGACATATTCCCGGCTGCATCCATAAGCTTCATAATGAGCGAGTCAATTGTCAGCGACTCAGTGAGTATATACTTAATTGATGAAGCAAACAAAATCATCAGAATTGCCGGAGCCATTGATTTAACTCCGCTGCCGAACGCTTTGAAGAAATCCTTCGCTTTCATTCCGGCCAGTGAACAGCCGGTAATTCCTCCGATAAGGAAGCAAAGTGCAAAGACCACAAGTGTGTAATCCTGCAAAAATGAGATAAAGACTGATGAAATGATTATCAGAACGCCAAGCAGAATAACGCCTGCAAAGGTAAAGAGACCGCGGCTCATAGCCTTATTCGGCACGAAGGCTTCCTTTTCACCCGAAGCAGCCAGAGGATGCTTCTTTTCATATTTTGAAGTATATATCAGTACAAAAGTGACGACGGCAGCATAGAGAACGACGAAAGTTACTATTCTCATAGAGATTCCGCCGAAAACAACGAGTCCTGCAACCTTCTGGGCAACACCCGTACCAAAGGGGTTTACAAGTCCGGCGGCGTAGCCGACGGCACAGGGAATCACTGAAAGTGCAAGCCCTGTCATAGCGTCCCAGCCGAGGGATATTGACATAGCACAGATAATCGGAACAAGCGGCACTGATTCCTCGAATACTCCGGCGCAGGAGGCAAGCAGCATAAAGAACAGTGGCAGGATGAAAAGAAGAACCTTTCTCTTTTCATAGTATCTGTTCACAATCAGCTTCAGCAGATATTCGATAATTCCCTTCCGTGTCAGCGCTTCAAAGATACCGCCGATTACGAGAAGAAAAACGATTATCATAATAAGCGTTGCGTTCCCCTGACTGCCGAGAACCAGAACGGGAGAGAGCAGGAATTTCCAGAACGGAAAAGACGCTTCCTTTTCCGTAAAATTCCCCTTGGAATTAACAGACGTATCAATTATCATATTTCCGTTTTCATCCGCGACCCGGTCAAATTCGCCGGACGGCAGAATGAAGGTCAGGAAATATGCCAATATCATCAGTGCGAAGATAATCAGCATAGATACGAGAAAACTTTTCACCGATATGTCAAGTGACTTCTTTGTTTCCATATTATACCTCAGCTCGTTTGGGATTTTTATAATTTTAACATATCACCGACGAATCAGTCAAGTGTTATTTGCTTTGACAAAGACAGAGAATAAAGGCCCGGAAGTTCAGAAATTCCCCGGAATTCAGCTTCAGCTGAACTTCGGGGAACACTTTTATTCAATTTCAACATCCCGGCAGCTTGCTTTCAAAGCTCAGAATGAAAGCTATCTTCCTACCTTCGTACTGAACTGAAATATTGCCGCCGAGCAGCTCGGTAAATTCTTTTGCAATTACAAGCCCCAGACCTGAGTTTCCTTTTGACCTTGAACTGTCCGCAGTATAGAATTCATCGAACAGATGCTGAACGTCAGGCTTTTCATCGGTCTCGTTTTCAAGAATCACACTGATGCCGCCGTTGTTTTTTACGGTTATATTCAGATCCGAATTTCCATGCTTGTACGCGTTTCCGATCAGATTGTCAAAAATGCGCATAAGAATATCCCTGTTCGAGAGCAAAACCGCTTTGCTTCCTTCAAATGCCAACGAGATTTTTCTCGACTTATCCGAAAAATCGTCATAATAATGAGCCACCGATTCTTCGAGTACAGACGCAAGACTTAAGTCATTGAGCTCCGGCATCTTGTCAGAAGAAACGATTTTGGAAAGTTCAAAGCAGGAGTTTATCAGTTCCTCAAGCCTGCACAGCCTTTTTTCAACAATTTCGAGCTCCCTTTCCTTCTCATCTTCCGGCATATTGCTTTTCTGAAGAAGCTGAATATATCCGAGAGACGACGTCAGCGGAGTTCTGAGGTCATGCGAAAAATTGGTAAGCATGCGCTTAAAAGAACGGTCTCTTTTTCTGTACGCTGCCCGGATTTCGTGCAGCTCAGACAGCATCAGATTGATTTCATTCACAAGCTGCTCTGTCGATTTTCCCTGAAAATGCAGCAGTGAATTTGAGGCCTCCCCACGGATTTCCGACAGTTCTCTTTTCAGCTTCCGGATTTCGTATCGCTGAAAGAGGTATAAGATAAGAACGACAATTGAAATAAGCGTCAGAACGCTGATAATAATATATTCAATCACAACTCATACCTCTTTCCGGTTTACGTCAGTTATGACGCTTCGCGCTTGTTGAATATCAGTAAACCGCCGGCAACTGACACTACTGTAACGACTGCGCATACAATCCAGCAAATATTTCTGTAATCGGTATCCTGACTTAATGTCAGATTAATAAACATACTGCTTATATCGTATTTTGCCAGTTTTTCAACTGCAAAATCATACGTGGATTCAAAATCCATCAATATCGATATTATCAAAGAAGAAGCTATCGGCCAAACCAGCGTAACTGAATTGAATGCAGCCCCTGATTTCAGAAGGAATGCAAGGAAAACGAATGCCGACACAAGTGCAATCATCAGCGGAATATGCGTAAAGACCGCCCCGGAATAATCACTCAATGAAGAATAATGACCTTCACCGTTCATTATTCTGTTCAGAAAATAATAAGCGAAGCTGAAGAACAGATACGAACCTATATCCACAACAATTGCCATGAAATACTTTGCTAAGAAGAATACGGACTTTGATACAGGCCCCGATACTGTGTTCTTTAGCGTTTTGTCTCCGAAATCACGGACAACTATGGCAAACACCGGTATAAGGAAGAAATAATAATATAATAAATCATTTGACACCTGATATATATCCTCAGCCCAGTTGCCTTCTTCCGCTGACGTCGGAACCCCAAGCGATAGACTTCTCGTTGATGGGAAGAAAAGCGAATCAGCTACCGTAAATATAAGCAGAACGAAGAAGATTCCCATCAGAATCCAACTTTTTCTCAGTCTGAACAAGTCAGCTTTCATAAGCTTAATCATGGCTATCCTCCTCTACCATATCCTTGAAATACTCTTCGAGTGTCATTCCGGTTTTCTCAATTCCGTAAATGGAAAGACCGGCGTCAATCAGATTTTTTACGATTCCTGTTATATCGGGCTTTTCATCATATACGTACAGGTCATTGCGTGATACGATTCTGTAGTCTTTTATCCCGGCGTTTTCAATGACGGGAGCAGCAGCTGCAGTATCGCTGACTCCGAATGCCGTTCCGAGGCGACAGTTGAAATCGAGTTCTTCTTTTGTGATTTCCTTAATTACTTTTCCTTTATCAATGAACAAGAAACGGTTCGATACCGTGTAAAGCTCAGACAGAATGTGACTTGAAATAACGAAAGTCACTTCCTTGTCTTCGTTGTATCTTTTGAACAGGCTTCGCATATCGCTGATGCCTATCGGGTCAAGACCGTTTATCGGCTCATCCAAAATAACGAGATCGGGACTGTCAAGCAAAGAAAGCGCTATTCCGAGTCTCTGCTTCATTCCGAGCGAGCATTTTCTGTACTTTTTGTTCTTTGCGTCTTCAATACCGAGTTCACGTAGCATACGGTCAATAACCGACAGATCCGAAATTCCCTTTAGGTAACAATAGTATTTCAGATTATCGTAAACTGTCATCGTGCGATAAAACACCGGTTCTTCAATCAGACTGCCAATGCGATGCCTGAGAGCTCCCGATTCGTTTTCACTTTTTCCGAACAGCTCGATTTCCCCGGACGTTTTGTTTGCAAGTCCCAGGATGCTTTTCATAATTGTTGTTTTTCCTGCTCCGTTCTTACCGATAATACCGTAAATATCACCTTTTCTTACGGTAAGGTTGACGGAGTCCAGAACTGTACTTTTGCCATATTTTTTCGTCAGGTTAACTGTTTTTAATACTGCTTCCTGCATTTTTCCGACCTCCTTCAGGTTTATGCCTAAAGTATACAACCGAAGAATAAAAAAACTCTTAACTCAAATCTTAAATAAATCTTAAATCGCAATATTTTACGAGTTTTTTCAAAAAAATCCGAATCAGCCGGGAATCACTGCTTTTTCAGCCTGCATCCGACTCCCCAGACAGTCTCAATATACTCTTCATCGGGATTGCAGTCTTTCAGTTTCCGGCGTATTTTGCTGATATGAACGTTAAGCGTGTTTTCATCCGCCGAATTTCCGTCGTCCCACACTTTTTCAAAAATGGAGCTTTTCGTGCAGATTCGGCCTCCGTTTTCCACCAGTACAAGCAGAAGATTGAATTCATGAAGTGACAAATCCAGCGGCTTTCCATTGCAGGAGGCCGTAAAATTGTCTTTCCGCATTTCAATATCTCTGTACGCAGTCCCGCAGACGGAGGAAACTTCTCTGCTTTTCAGCCTGACGGCAATACGGGCGAGCAGCTCATCCATATGAAAGGGCTTCGTCACATAGTCATCAGCTCCGAGCGAAAAGAGCTCCACCTTTTTATCTATATCATGAATCGCACTTGTAACGATGACGGGAACGTTGTTCTTTTTTTTGAGCTCCTCAATTATTTCTTCGCCGTTTTTGCCGGGAAGCATCAGATCCATAAGAATCAGACTGACGTCCCGGTTATGCGCAAGAATTCCCTCGGTTCCAGAGTATGCAGCAAGGGTGCAGTATCCGTTCTGCCCAAGCACAAGCTGCAGCATCTTATTGATTTCAACGTCGTCCTCAATTATCAGTATCGTCTTTTTCATATCAGTCCGTGACTCCCGTCTTTCATAAAATTCACTGCTGTTTTATTTTTGTCCGCGTGCTTCTGTGTATTTTTTTGCAAGAGCGGTGATGGCGGCAAAGTTTCCGTCCGCAATCAGATCCTTTGGGGTGATGGCAGAACCGACACCGACCCCGGCTATACCGATTTTGAGATAATCCGCAACGTTGTTTTCATTGACTCCGCCGACGGCAATGAGCGGAACGTGGGACATAGCCGCCATAACCGCTTGCAAATACGGAATTCCGAGGGAATCCGCGGGAAACACTTTAACGGCAGCGGCCCCTGCCTCGTATGCTGCGGCGATTTCGGAAGGAGTATAAGCTCCGGGCATTGATATTACTCCCTGAGCTACCGTATAGCGGATGATTTCCGGGTTGGTGTTTGGGGAGATTAAGAACTCCGCCCCGGCGTCAATGGCAAGCTCTGCCTGTTTTAACGTCATTACCGTGCCGGCGCCGACGTGGAGTTTGCCGTTAAACTCCGTTTTCATTCTCCTGATGGCAGCAGCGGTAGCGGGATTCGTTTCGGGTTTGGACTGGTTGAAGGTGATTTCCACCCAGCGGATACCGCCCTCGTACAGTGCCTCAAAAAGCGGAGAAAGCTTTTCATCGGCAACACCGCGTATGATGGCAACGATGGCGTCCTTTTTAAACTGTTCGAGCAGCTGCCCGTTTATTTCTGCGTTTTTCAATCTTTTCTCTCCTTCATAAGTCTTTCGGCTCCGTATGCCACCGCGTAAGCCGCCACATCATCCGGCAGAACGTTTGCCTTAAGTTTCGTTCGCGCAGACAGGAGTGTGACAAAAGCCGAGCGGAACGGATCGGAACCGCCGACGAGGATATCGCCCTTGCCGTGCTTTTCCAAAATGCGCAAATCCTCAGAAAGGACTGCTCCTGCAAGCACCGCAAAAAGCTCATCAGGGGTACAGTCTTTGTACTTCTGAAGAATGCGAACCTTGAACAGCGCAGCGGTGACACCGTTTTCGCGGGCGATATCAAAGCCGAGAAGCAGGTATTTTTCGTCAAGTTTTTTGGGATAAGCATCACGGATGCCGTCCCGCAGAATCGTATTTTCTGCCGCAGCGCGGATAAGTTCCCCGCTGACTGAGGTATAGAATACGCCGAGCGTTCCGTCTTCCGTTACGGGTATTATTTTATTGTGTGAGCCGGGAAGAACGAGAGTAAAGACGCCCGTGCATTTCAGCTTATCGAATATTCCGAAAAGCTCGGTTTCTTCCCCGCGCATAATGTCCATGGATGAAAGGCCGGCATCGCTGCTCTCGAAAGACCTGACACCGGGAATCAGATAAAACGGAATATCCGCAATTCCCGGAAATTGCATTTTCTGCATTGCTGCGGCGAGCGTTCTGACGTTCACGGGGGCGGAAATATGGGGAATTTCGTAAAGACCGCGCTCACTGCAAATCATACCGGAGACGAGAACTCCGCGGACTTCCTTCTGTTCTGTTCCGTTATCCGCCAAAAGCGTTCGTATACCGTCGGCAAGCGCCTCACGGTATGAGGCTCCCTCTCCGAAGACGTTATCGCGCATACCGACCTTCAGGCGGAGACTTCCGAGAATTTCTCCGTCACGGATGAGGACGAGGCGGGTGTTCGTGGTTCCGCCATCAACAGAAATCAAATACATGGTATCTCTTTAAAACCGAAATCCATTACCACTCGGCAACAGTGCCGTCGTGGTTACGCCATACGGGGTTCTTCCAGCCGTGTTCGTGTGCTTTTTCGATGAGGAGCTCCTCATTGACCTCTACGCCGAGACCGGGAGCAGACGGAATGCTCACCTTGCCGTCCTTGTACTCGAAGACCTGCGGATTTTTGATATAATCGAGCAGGTCACTTCCCTTATTGTAGTGAATGCCGAGGCTCTGTTCCTGAATGAATGCGTTGGGAGTGCAGGCATCAAGCTGCAGACAGGCGGCAAGCGCGACGGGACCGAGCGGGCAATGCGGAGCAACCGTCATATCGTACGCTTCTGCCATAGCGGCAATTTTACGCACTTCGAGAATACCGCCTGCGTGAGAAAGGTCGGGCTGAATGATGTCAACAACACCCTGCTCAAAGATTTTCTTGAAATCCCAGCGTGTGAAAAGACGTTCGCCCATGGCGATTGGAGTGGAGGTGTACTTGGCAATCTCGGAAAAGGCCTCATAGTTTTCAGAAAGAACCGGTTCTTCAATGAAAAGAAGACGGTAGGAATCGAGTTCTTTTGCAAGAATTTTAGCCATACTCTTATGTACTCTGCCGTGGAAGTCGAGGGCAATGCCGAAGTAATTGCCGCAGGTCTTTCTGATGGCTTCCACGCGGGCGAGCACTCCGTCCACTTTTTCGTAAGAGTCGATATAATGCATTTCCTCAGTGGCATTCATTTTGATTGCTTTGAAACCGAGGTCCTTCTGCACCTTTGCGGTGGCGCCTACGTCATCGGGACGGTCGCCGCCGATGTAGCCGTAAACGTCGATGTTGTCACGGCATTTTCCGCCGAGAAACTCGTAAACGGGAAGGCCGTAATACTTCCCTTTGATATCCCAGAGCGCCTGCTCAATGCCGGAAATGGCAGAACTGATAATGGCACCGCCGCGGTAGAAGGCACCGCGGTAGAGGACTTGGAAAACGTCCTCAATGTTGCGGGGGTCTTTCCCGATGATGTAAGGCATCATTTCTTTGACGCAGGCTTCAACTGTGGAGGCCTTTCCCTCGATGACGGGTTCGCCCCATCCGGAAATATCCTCATCCGTTTCAATTTTCAGAAAGAGCCATCTGGGTTCAACCTGATATGTTTTGTATCCCGTAATTTTCATAATTTTACTCCACAATTATATATTAAAAAGTTCATCAATTTCATCGAGGGTTTCGGCTACCAGAATGTCACCGCTCTCGTGTCCGACAAGACCGCTTGCAACGTAGGCTGAATAGTGTCCGTTCTTCTCGGCTTTTTCTGTGGGCAGATATCCGAGGGCGTTGCTGCAAAGCTGGATAAGGAAGGTCTGCTTTGCCGCACTGCGTGCACGGATGCGGTTTCCGAAGTCCAGGAAAAGCTCAAAGGGACTGGTGGCGAAGGCCACGTCTCCGAGACGGAGCACGTGGATTTCGGTATCAACGGTGTGGCGCTCCTTCTGCATATCGAAACGCTCCAGAATTCCCGCGTAAATGTAAAGCTCCGCTGAATCCATATAATTCACACGCGTTTTGCCGTTGAAAAACGCCTTTATTTTTTCTTCCGCCATTATCCTGTCGCTTTCGGTGACCCGGCGCAGGGGCAGTTTGAGATTGATGACTTTATGGCAGAACGGAGCGTCAGATTTGTACTCCGTCACGTCGGACAGTGCGAAATCAATTTCGTTTACGATACGGCGTCCGATTGTCCAGGTGCCTTTGATATCGAACATCGAGGGGTCGGCACGGCGGACCTTTGGATTCTCACGTATGACGTTGGGATCCTTAATCGGCGTTTCAGGCTCAACCCAGCGGATGAGATCGCGCGGGCACTGGTCTCCGGCAGGAGCACAAAGGGCGAGAAGATACAGGTCTTTGCCGTATTTTTCACGCAGGAGAATCTTGACTTTTCCCCAGTAGTCAGAGGAAATGACCGTTCTCTGCTCCATAACCTGCGACGGGCAGGCGATATTTGCAACGATACCCGTAAGCTTTTTATCCATATCGTAGGTAAAGAGCAATTCGATGCCGCTGTCGTTTCCTCCCTCAAGCTCGGTGAAGTATGCGGTATCGACGTCGCCCCACATTTTAGCGGTTTCGTCTGCGTAGGCCACGCGTCGGCACATACCGACGGCAGCTCTGCCGAATCCGTTGGCAAAAAGGCCTTCCCGGCGGCTGTTCCAGGCGGCGGATACAGCCTCTGCGACTTTATCCGTCACAAAGTCGAGTGCGCAGAGGGGACTCATCTGGTCGGGAGCACTGTCCGCGGGAATATATTCACAACCTTCCGGCATTCTGTTTAAAAAATACGAGACGGCATTGTGATACTGTTTTGCATCGAGGTCGGGATTGGCTGTAGTATAGGAATTATGCGTATGCACCGCATTTATGATGATATTCTGCGGATTCAGCCCCGGCGCCTTAATCTTTGCACGGGCATGGCGTACAAGAGACTCGTTGACTCCTTCCAGGTCGCAGGAGCAAAACACTGCCTGTGCTCCGTCTTCTTCCACCGCAAACGCGGTCACGGTAATCGGAGTTTCCACCTCATTCGTGACACGCTCGAAAAACTCTCCGCAGAGTGCGATTTTTTCTTTCGGGGTGATGTCCACCTCGGACCAACCGAATTTGATAGCCATTTTTTCCTCGCCTTTCCTTATATCTGTTCTTTCAATTCATCAAAATAATAATATCTCGTGTAAGCGTGATGTCCCTCTTTGTCGCATACCGAAATGCGGAACATAAAGTCCGTCGAATCCAGGCGGAAGCTTGCCTCGGTGAGTGCAGCATCTGCGGATTTAATATGATCGGTGCGTCTGCCCGCAGTATGAAGGTGCATCTCGCGCACTTCTGAGGTTTTGACTGTCACTTTGCCGTCTTCCACGTAAAGCTCTTTGATTTCCGGACCGCAGGATGCGTAGCAGTCGCCTCTCTCGATAGCGTTCATCAGATTTCCGTAGCTCAGCGACTCCGCCTTAACCATAGTCCAGGCAAGGCAACTGTTTTCTTTTGAATGATTATCGTCACCACCGACACAGATAATTCTCTTCCCTGCGCGCGCCATTTCCTGATAAACGTGCGGAACGTCTTCCATATCGCTGTCGGCTCCGCCGTCTCCGTTCATAATCTCAAGTCCCGTAAGATTGTCAAGCTTGCAATACAGGTCGGCCGTATTCATCGACCAGTTCGGATGGTTGTAAACGACGAGCATATCGCGTTCGCGCGCGGCACGAATGACCTCATTGACGCCCTCCACCGAATATTTGCGTACGTAATGTCCGTCACCTCCGACGTACTTTGCAGTGGTGCGATACTTTTTGGCGTTGCCCCAGATGTAGTTCACGTCGCAGCAGACCATACGCGTATCGTGCGGGTCTTTCGAGTAAAGATTGAGATGAACTTTCTCGGCGTGCTCCCTCGTTTTGAGCGGTCCTTCGTAAAGCGCCGAAAGCGGATTTTCCTCCGATTTGTCAAAACCGTATTCGTATGCGGTTATGGCAATGAACTCATCGTCCGTAAGGTCTGAATGATCCAGCATAATCTCGTGGTCGGTAAATGCGACGGCGGAATATCCTCTTGACTTGAAGAGTGCTTTTACCTCTTCAGGGGTCTGCGAACCGTCCGAGTTCACCGTATGGCTGTGCATATTTACCTTATAAAAACGCCCCGTTCCGGGCAGAAGATACTGTCTCATTTCTCCTCCTGACCTACATTGTCCAAAAATCATTGTCATTGTAAATGAAATCTCTTTTTCTGCGTTCAGAGATATTATCAATCGAATAATCGCGGGGAATCAGCTCAATATACCGTGAATTTATCGTACGGCCGTCAACTCCGTCTTCATTGAGCGTACAGCGTGCAAAACGGAACGTATTTTTTATCATATAATTTCTGTTGTACTCCTTATCAAAGGCGTCTCCGTTATAGCCTGCAGTCGGATTTTCAAAAATCTCTTCGCCCGCAATCAGCATTTCACGCAGATGAGGAAGGGAGACGTATTCGCCGTTTTTGTCCTTAAAATAAAGCCTTGAAGTCGGGTCGAGCATAATCCGTTTCCCGGACGGCAGCAAACAATCCACCACAACGTGACAGTCATCAAACGGTTCTTCGTATGGCATACAGGTAATATGCCGGGCCTTGATTCCGTTCAGACGGAGAAGCGACGCCAGAAGAATGGCAAGCCCGCGGCAGTTCGTTTTCATTCCGTTTGTTTCGCAAAATTCTATCAGGTCCGTGATTTTTCTTCCACTCCCAAGTCCCTTTGACCCGTTGTGTCCGAAATTGTCACAGACAAAATCAAGAAGTCGAAAAACGAGTGCATCACTGTGTGAGTCCAAACCGCTCATATAATCGCAATAATTATATTTGTTTAATATTTCCGGTATGTCTCCGCCTAACACAAACCGGTTATTACACGAATCGTTTTTGCTTCGGTCATAATCGGCATATTTTCTGAGCAATTCAATTCTTGCAATTCCCGTGCCGGGATCATAGATTTCAGTTGGCTTATATTCTTCAGGTAAATCCTCCGGAATATCCGAAATTTTCACATAACTGATCATTGTCGACTTTTGGTGCTGTGTGTAATAGCCCTTCAGTTGACCGTCTGCGAATTCAAGATGATATACCATACGGTTATTCTCATCATTGATTTCAAAACAAAAATATCCGTCTTTTTCATAGACACAATTCGGCTCAAAATTATAATATCCCGATGACGAAAATGACATTTTCATTCGAAGCGGTACTTCGTCAAAAATGTTCAGAGTCTCTCCGAGTTCTTCTTTATACCATTTCCCCACGAAAGATTTGTCCATTATCTCCTCCGCATATTTGAGTTGTTGATACTATTATACCATATTTTCAGCAATTGTGAATTCAACTTCTATTATTTCAAGAAAATGTCAACATAATGCTTCCGTAATCGGCTCAAAAAACGGGGATGTTAATCCCTTAGTGCTTTTAACATCCCCTGTTTTCTGTCCTGCTTATTCAAATAAACCGTCGATTTGGTCAAGAGCTGCATCTACAAGCAGCTCGCCGCCCTCGTGGCCAACGTATCCGCTCGAAACGTATGCGCTGTAATGCCCTGCTTTTTCCGCCTTTTCAGTAGGAAGGTACGCATATGCTCCGTTTGCAAGCTGAATCAGGAAGGTCTGTCTTGCCTGACTTCTTGCACGGATCTGATTGCCGTAATCCAGGAACAATTCAAAAGGATTCGAAGAAAGCACAACATTTCCCAAACGTACGGTATGGATTTCACATGTAACCGAATTGTAGATTTCCTGCTCTTTTGATCTCAGAACAACGCCGGATTCGACGTATAATGCCGCCGTATCCATATAGTTGAGCGTCGTTCTTCCTTTGAAAAATTCGTTGATTCTCTTTTCGGCTTCTTCCACTTCAGCCGGAGTAACACGGCGAAGCGGGAGACGAAGATTTTCAACGCTGTGACAGTGAATGGCTTCTGTGCGGATTTCTTCGACTTCATCCAAAGCCATTACCACTTCGTTGAAAAGCCGGCGGCCGATTTTCCACGTTCCCTTCACGTCAAACATCGACGGATCGGCATCGCGCAGCTTTGGCTGATTGCGGATAACGTTCGGGTCCTTGATAGGTGTTTCCGGCTCAACCCAACGTACCAGGTCTCTCGGGCACTGGTCACCGCCGGGACCGCCCAAAGGAAGCAGGAAAAGATCTTTCCCATACTTCTCACGAAGCAATATTTTCAGCTTTCCCCAATAGTCAGAAGAAATCACTGTTCTCTGTTCCATTACCTGGGCAGGGCAGCATACGTTTGCAACGACTCCTGTCAGTTTCTTGTTTTCGTCGTAGGTAAAGAGCATCTCAACGCCGTTGTCATTTCCGCCCTCAAGGCTGACAAATGCAGCAGTGTCGGTATCTCCCCACATCTTTGCACGTCCATCCGAATACGTCGCACGTCTGCACATACCGACAGCGGCACGCCCGAAACCGGTTGCAAAACCGCCCTCTCTGCGATTATTCCACGCCTCGGTAACGGCCTTTGCTATTGAATCGGCAAGAAAATCAAAAGCGCGGTCAGTATCCATTGAGTCCTGATTCGAATCTTCGGGAATATACTGACAGTCCGAAGGTATCCGGCTCATAAAATACGCTTCAGCATTAAACTTCACTTTAGGGAAGGGCCCCGTGCGGCGATATGTATAAGATGTATGATCGTGAATTGCACAGATAATTATTTTATCCGTATCCAGTCCGATTTTTCCGATACGGCTGCGGACCGCTGCCGTCAGTTCTTCCGTAATAACAACCAGATCGCACGAAACGAAAACAGACTGCTCGCCTTTTTCTTCAATCGCAAGTGCAGTCACGCTGATAGGCGTCTCCACTTCTTTCGTCACGCGCTCAAAGAATTCCCCCGCCAGAGAAATCGGTTCCTTTGGCGTAATATCAATTTCAGACCATCCGAATTTCATTTGTTTCCTCGCTTTGAAAAATCTCAAGTAAATTTCGAGTAATTATATCATAGCTTGAAATCAAAATCAACAAAATCAAAAGTATTGGAACATCACCGTCATTTTGTGCTATTGAGATACTGAATACTCCAAAAAAACAACCGCTCATAAAATGGGCGGCTGCTTTTTTCAAATTGATTTGAATTTTTCTATCATCTTTTTCGTATAATAAGCACGGCTGATTACAGCTCCAGTAATTTCACAAGGGCTTCCTTCGGTCTGTATCCGATGGCCTGATTTGCAATCTTTCCGTTTTTCATAATGACAACTGTGGGAATGCTTGCAACACGGAATGCTCCGGCAAGCTCCGGCTCGTCATCGACGTTGACCTTTCCGACTTTGATTTTGCCGTCATATTCCTTTGCAATTTCTTCAACAATGGGAGCAAGCATTCTGCAGGGGCCGCACCATGTTGCCCAGAAATCAATAAGCACGGGCTTATCGGATTTCATTACTTCATTTTCAAAATTATCTTTTGTAATTATTATTTCAGCCATTTTCTTTCTCCCTTAATCCTTTAAAGACTTATAGTACAGCAAATTGCCGATCCGAATTTTGAAGGCTATTGTCACTGTATGCTGTACTATAAGTCT
>DCGL01000144.1 GCA_002314565.1 Clostridiales bacterium UBA1779 | reverse complement strand
CGTAAAAAAGAAAAAATCGACCGCAGAAACGTAATTTTATGCCGCCGGCGGCAATGTGTTTACGAAAAACTATACCGGAATTGAGATAATACGTAAAACAACCGCCGCCGGCGGTGATAGATTACGAAAAAAGAGATAAAATAACTTTTGTAACGTAAAACGATAGGGGCTGTTAAAACATCAGGTTTAACAGCCCCTTAAATTTTGCGTTTTTTGTTTACGATATTTTAAACGTCTTTCCGCCGATGCCTGCGTACAGTCTGTGGGATATGGACACGAGCGTGCGGTCGGCGCCTGCACGGTCTATTGCCGCAAGCAGTTTTTTCTCGGTTTCGGCGTCGAGGTTTGCCGTGATTTCATCAAGCAGCAAGATTTTCGGGTCGGCGGCAACTGCGCGCGCAACGGACAGAAGCTGTTCCTGCCCCTGAGAGAAGAGTCCGGGCGAAAGAGGCGTATCATCAATACCCTGCGCAAGCGTTGCAAGCGCTTCAGACAGTCCTGCAAGCTCAAGGGCACGCTCTGCATCCCCGCGGCTGACGTCGGCGTCGCCGAGAGTGATGTTGTCGAGAATTGAACCGGGAACGGCTCTGAAGGACTGCTCCACGCAGCCGAAAAGGCGTCTTCTCTCGCTGTCGCCGACGTCACCGGCTTCATTGCCGAATATACGGACCTGTCCGCTCTGTGGGCTGTACAGCCCCATGAGGAGCTTGAAAACCGTGCTTTTTCCGGCGCCGGTTCTGCCGACAAGCGTGAGCTTTTCGCCTGCCTTGATTTCAAGGTTCAGACCGTTCAGAACGGGCTTTCCTTCGGTATATGCAAAGCATACGTTTTCAAAGCTCACGGCAATTTCATCGGAAATGCCTGAAATGGAGTCACCCGACAGACTGCTTATATCCGTGGTGTCGGAAATGGAAGCTACGGGCAGACTACTGTTATCCGAAATGCCTGAAAGGGAAGCATCCGGCAGACTTCTTTCGTCTGAAGCAAGGAAGGAATCGATACGTTTAAGTCCGGCAACGGCGGACTGAACCGTCTGTATTTCCATTCCTATGCTTTCAATCGGCCCGAAAATCTGTGAGACGTAGTTTATAACGGCAACTGCGGTTCCGACGGACATACCGAACAGAGTCAGTACGGTACCGTTCCCGGAGGCTGACAGAAGCATAACAGCAGCAACCGCAAGCGCGTTGATAATAAGTATTACGGGTGAGTAAATCGCGTCGAAGAAGTTCGTTTTTTCGATTGCGGCATAGCTGCGTCTGATAAACGAATCGTATTTTTCGGTCATATACGCTTCAGCCCCCGTGTTTTTCACGGTTCTGAGGCACCGTATGCTTTCGGGAATATGCGCCGATTCACAGGCCGTTGCCTCGCGGTTTTCAAGCTGAGAGCGCAGAGTCTTTTTCTGGACCGAACGCGTAAAGATGAAAATCAGGGGAATGAGCGGAAGCGTCAAGATGGCAAGTCCGGGATTTTTGAATGCAATGACGGCAAGAATTCCGATCATTCGTATAACGTCTGCCGCCATGCTGATAATTCCCGAGGTAAACAGGCTTTCAACCGTGTCAACGTCCCCGACGAAACGCGACACGAGCGCCCCGGGGTCCTCAGCCGCCAGCGTCTCTGTTTTCAGCTTCGTGAGCTTGAAACAAAGCTCACGCCGAACGGCCGTGGCGGTTTTCTGACCGAAAACCGTCAGCGAACCCTCTTTGGCCGATTCAAAGGCATAAGAGAGAAGCAAGAGAAGAAAATACGAGATGCAGAGCCCCGTTCCGGGCTGCTCCCCTTTGCTCAGTATGTCAATTATATCCGCAAGAACAAGCGGAGGGATGAGCGAGCTGACTGTGCTGCCCGCAACCGAGGTAATGACGCCGAGAGACAGCCACTTTTTCTCAAGTGAAGTGTCAAGAATAATCCCGGCAGTGTTTTTCGTTTTGCGTGCTCCGTTTTTCACCGTGCATCACCGCCATTCTGCGATTCGAAAAGTTCGCGGTATTCTGCGCAGCTTTCATACAGCGCTTCGTGCGTGCCGCTGAGTGCCCGTGTTTTGTCAAGGAAAATCACACGGTCGGCTTCGGGGAAAAGATAGAGTCTGTGTGACAGAAGCAGAACGGTGCTGTCCGGGCAGAGGGCTCTGAGATTTTCAAAAATTTCGCGCTCCGTATTTCTGTCAAGGGCAGAGAAGGGGTCGTCGAGAATGATAAGGGGCTTTGCTTCGGCAAGCGTTCTTGCAAGGGCAAGCCGCTGACTCTGTCCACCGGACAGGCGGACTCCGCCCGAACCGACAACCGTACGGGCTCCTTCGGGCATTTCACAGACCTCGTCCCACATACATACGGCTTTCAGAAGCTTTTCGACGTCCGCACTCCTGCCGAGTCTTATATTGTTTTCAAGCGTATCGTTCTGAAGCTCGCAGTCGTGGCCGAGATAGGCAATGTTTGATGCGATTTCGGCATCTGACATATCTTTTAGCTCCCGACCGGCGATTTTCACGCTTCCCATATACGGATATTCGCATAAAAAGGCTTTTCCGAAGGTGGATTTACCGGACGCAACGGGACCCGTGACGGCAATGAGCTCCCCGGGACGGAATGATTCGCTTATGTTTTCAAATATTACTCTTCTTCCGGGATAGGCAAAGCCGAAATTGTTGAGCTCCGTCCCTGCCGCGGCGGCAGCGGAAAGCCTTTCGGGATATTCGTGCTTTTTGAGCATCGGACGGATTCTGTCCCAGGAAACCGCCGCCTTGTGGACGGAGTTAAACAGTTTTGCCGACTTCGCCGACTTTATTGCCATTTTGGTAAAGCACGAAAGGAAGGTCGTGAATGCGGCGATATCCCATACGGTCCACCCCTCGCCTGTGAGGTTGAGGGAGCCGAAGAACAGAATAAAGAGAACGCTGAGCATGGCAACGGCGCGGTAAACGGGAGGCATCACGCTTGCAAGCAGGCCGGATCTGACGGCACTTTTTTCATAAGCGGCAAGGTGCTTTTCGTATATTGCGTTGCGCTCCGTCTCACAGCCGTAAATTCTGTAAGTCAGGGCGTTTGAGGTCCTGTCAAGCGTGGCTGAGTTCAGGGCGGAGGCGGCTTTTTTCTTTTCCGCACCGGCGGCCTGCACCGGCTTTTTCATTTTTTCGGCAAAAAAGTACGAAACGGGAGGGAATATCATACAGAGAAGGCCGAGGCGCCGGTCGTAATACATTAGCATTGCGACGTAGGCGACAAGGGCAATTCCGGTGTCGAAGACTTCCGTCGTGAATTTTCTCATTCCTTCGGCACAGTCGTCAACGTCGGAAATTGCACGGGTGATAAGGCCTCCGGTTCCCTCGGGGTCGGTGTCAGCCGGGCTTCTGTGGATGAGATTTTCGTACAGTGCCCGCTTCATACTGCGGTTTACGTTGTTTGCAAAACGTCTGACGTAAAACCTTTTTACGTATCTTGCGGCCTGAACCGTGACAATGACGGCCACGTAGCCTGCAACGATTCTGAGCATGTCGCCGAAGCCCGCGCTTCCCGCAAGTATTTCGCCGAGCTTTCCCGCCATCTGACCTTCAAACCAGGGGCCTGCAACGAGACCGAGATTATAAATAAGCCCCGACAGCGTCACGGCGCACAGCACCGCCGCTTCCGAGCGGAAATATGACGCAATTCTGTCAGGCGTTTTTATCTCTTTCTGTTTTTTCAATTAAATCACCGGAACTTTCTATATATGACAGAGGGACGTTTCTCGTGTCATGTTTTTTGCCGGGGGACGCTTTCGCGCAGAACCAAGCCACACAAAGCGCCAAATTATTAGCAAGGATTTGCGCCCGGGCTTTGCCGGGGGATGGATATGCGGACCAGGCTATATCGTGATATATAATTATAGCACATTTTCAGAAAGCCGATATATTTTTCTTGACAAAACGCGGTTTTGCAGTTATATTATGATGGAGAAAAAAGTTGTCATAAATTATTAACAAACAAAGGTGAAAAATGAAATTCGTATCATGGAACGTAAACGGCCTGCGCGCCGTCGTCGGCAAGGATTTTGCCGGTATATTTGAAGCAATTGACGCGGACTTTTTCTGCCTGCAGGAAACGAAGCTGCAGGAAGGCCAGATAGACCTGTCTTTCCCGGGATATACGAGCTACTGGAATTATGCGGATAAAAAGGGATACAGCGGGACGGCGATTTTCACCAAGCACGAACCTCTGTCGGTAAAATACGGAATCGGTGTCGACGTGCACGACCACGAGGGAAGAGTCGTAACACTCGAGTACGATAAGTTTTTTATCATCACCGTTTATACCCCGAATTCTCAGGACGAACTCAAGCGCCTTGACTACCGTATGAGCTGGGAAGAGGATTTTCTTGCCTACATAAAGAAGCTTGATGCGCAAAAGCCCGTCATTTTCTGCGGGGACCTCAACGTTGCGCACGAAGAAATAGACCTGAAGAATCCCAAGACCAATCACGAAAATCCCGGCTTTTCCGATGCCGAGAGAGAAAGAATGACTATACTTCTGAACTCCGGCTTCGTCGATACCTTCAGATATTTCTATCCGGATAAGACCGATGCCTATTCCTGGTGGTCATACAGAATGCGCGCACGCGAAAAGAACGTAGGTTGGAGAATCGACTACTTTATCGTCTCGGAAGCGCTGAAGGACAGCCTGCGTGACGCAAAGATTCTGTGTGACGTTTACGGCTCCGACCACTGCCCGGTCGAACTGGATATTGAGATTTAACGGGCAATTCTTTTTTCGGCAAATTCAGGAGCACAACAGACAAACCCGGTTCAGGGCTCCGAAACACTTAAAACGGTAAAAATATGGAATTTTCAGTACTTTGCAATTATTACAGCTTTGCTGTCGGCGGGGACTTCAAAATGTGGTTTTCCTGCTCCTGCCTGCGCCCCGAGCTGCTTGAAAAACTGAATAAGATTACGCCTGAAGCCGGAGAGCAGCTGAGTCTGTGGCAGAAAAAAGTTCTGTTTGCCCTGCATTGGGGAGACTGCCGCCTGTCTTACCGGGGAAGCGGAAAGATCGTTTTCGACGGGCACGAGTTTTTGTGCAAGGCCGAGGGGACGGATAAAGTCACTGTTACGTTCTCGGAAGATTGCGTGTTTACCGTAAAAGAAGCGGATCTGATTATCAGCGCATATTGAAAAAAGGCGATGTTAAAAAAGTCATCGACTTTTTTAACAGTCGCCGGCAAATTGCCCCTCGGCAAGTACCCAATTAAATAATAAAATCCCGGCAAAATCGGTGCAAATTTGCTCAAAATGCACGGTACCCGTCCGTGCATTTTGAAGGGGCTGTTAAAAAACTGAGTTTTTTAACAGCCCCTTTTGTCCCAAAGCTTATTTTTTCTCAATAAGAATATCTCTGACAGTCTGAATCTGTTCGGCGGTGACACCGCACTTGAGCAGATAGTTTTCGCACTTTTCCATAAAGCTCGAACCCTTGCAGGATTTGATTGCGGAGACAACGATGTCATAGCGCGATTTCAGGCGTGAGCTTCCGATATTGCCGAAGTTCGAGAAGAGATAATCCTGAAGAATGACGTTTTCATCAACTCCGCATACGCCTTCGGTGAGAATGGCGATGATTCCCGTGCGGTCTGTGCCGATTGAACAGTGGAAGAGAAGAGGATAATTGTCCTTGTTTGCAAGCACGTCAAAGGTTCCCTTGACCATGGTTCTTCCGACCTCTGTCTGAAGCATCGTGTCGCTGTATTCGGCTCCGGGATGGAAATAGTTTACGTCATCACCGATAACGCTCTTCGTGACCTTGAAGCTGCCGTCTGCCTTGTCGCCGTTTTCGACGACTCCGTCCTTGATTTTGCCGCGCAGGTCGATTTCGCTCTTTATCCCGAGTGCCTTGAGTGTCTTTATCCCCATTGCGCTGACCTTCTGCGTTGTGCCGTAGTTGTCGTGCAATCTGCCGCAGCGGTAAATCAGTCCCTGACGCAGTACTCCGCCGTCGCAGTCCTTGCCGCCGAGGTCGCGGAAGTTTGCAACTCCGTCAACGTAAAGATTGCGTGGACCTTCGAGGGTGGTAAACGAGGAAACCTTGCTTTCAAAGCTTTCGCCGTTCTGAAGAACGGTCTTTACCTTCCAGTAATAAGTGGTTCTGACCTTCAGGTTCTGGCCTCCGTTTGCCTTTGAAAAGTCGTTCCAGCGGCTGGTATATGTTTCGCAGACCGAGAAGTCTTCGTATTCCGAGAAGGAAATTTCGTAGTGGTCAAGCACGCGTTCGTCCGTAAATCCGGCTGCCGTCCAGGCAAAGGTTCTTGCTGCAGGGTAGCTGAGCTCGGCGTTTCCCACAGCGTAATCCGTGGCGCTTTCCGGCAGGTCGGCAAGATATTTTTTCTGAAGCGTGGTGTGGATGTCCCAGGTTTCGATTTCGGTCAGCGTGATTTCAAACAGCTGATCGATTTTTTCTTCGTACGAATATCCGCAGACGGTGCAGGTATAGGTCAGAACACCGGGGGCTTCGGTCGTCGCGGGCGTCGTTGCGATTCCCCCGTCAAAGGTATGGAAGCCGGTTTCAACATATTCACAGTTCTTTTGCGTGCAGGCTCTTGAATGTATTTCGGAATCTGTGGTCCATTCGCCGAAAACGTGCTCATGTTCGCACGAAACCGTGCAGAGAAGCAGTACGGCACATAAAATCAACGATAAAATACGGGTAAAACTTTTTTTCATAAATTGCGTGTCCCTTCATCTTTAATCCGCATTATTTTATAACAAAAATACGCCCGTGTCAATCATTGACTGCATAGATTAATTGTGATATAATTAACTGATTATAGGTATTGGACGGAGCACTCTGATAATGGAAATCAAACCCGTTGCATATATTCATAACTGCTTTACGGATAAGTTCGGTATTCCGCGCCAGAGCGGAAGGAGTCCTGAAACCGTCTCCGAAATAGTCTTCGAACCCGGATACCGCGTGCCGGAGGCCCTGCGTGAAATCGAAGGCTTTTCGCATCTGTGGCTCATTTTCGGCTTTTCAAAGGCCGAATACAAAACGTTCAGCCCGACGGTGCGGCCCCCGCGCCTCGGCGGAAACCGCCGCGTAGGCGTTTTTGCCAGCCGCTCCCCGTTCAGACCGAACTCGCTCGGACTATCGTCCGTCAGACTGCTCGGTACGGAAAAAACGAACGACCGCGGTATTATTCTGAAGGTCGGCGGTGCAGACCTGCTTGACGGCACCCCGATTTACGATATCAAGCCCTATCTTAGCTTTTCGGACAGCCATCCGGACGCGAAAAACGGATACGCGGACGCCGAAGCCGGCCACAGACTGAAAGTCTGCGACCCGGACGGGATTCTTGACGTTCTTCCTGAAAATCTAAAAAAAATCGCGCTTGAATGCCTGTCAGATGACCCGCGCCCGTCATACATTGACGACCCTGAGAGAATTTTCTCAATGACTCTATCCGATTACGATATATCATTCTGCGTCGGCGGCGATAAGCTGTCCGTCCGCGAAGTCAGAAAATTAAAATAAAACAAGATAAAGGGGAAAGAACATGATTTTCAAAAATGACCATTGGCCCGAACTTCCGGAGCATGAATACCCCCGTCACGAATATCCTCGTCCTCAGTTCAGCCGTGAAGACTGGATATCTCTCAACGGCGAGTGGGACTGTGAAACCGACCGCGCCGTCAGCGGCATTGAACGCAGACTTTACGAAAAAGAAACCCTTCCCGAGAAAATCATCGTACCTTTCTGCCGTGAATCCGAGCTTTCGGGCATCGGAGACCGGGATTTCTGCGCCTGCGTCTGGTACTGCCGCAAGATTACTCTTCCGTATACCTGGCTTAAGGGAAGCGTGATTCTCAATATCGGAGCCTGCGACTATATTACGGACGTATGGGTGAACGGAGTTCACGCCGGTCATCATGTCGGTGGCTACGTCTCGTTCTCGTTTGATATCACAAAATACGTAAAAGAAAAAGACGTCATAATCACAATCCGCGCTTATGACGATACACGCAGCGGTCTTCAGGCCGGTGGCAAACAGTCTCAGAGATTTGAATCTCACGGCTGCTCCTACACCAGAACGACCGGTATCTGGCAGAGCGTATGGCTCGAACACGCCCCGAAGGCGTATATTAAGAGCGCAAAGTACTACACTGATATTCTTGAATCAAAGCTTACCATTGAAGCCGAATGTGTCGCGGCCGACGGACTTGCCCTGCGTGCCGAGGCATTCTGGGATCATATCCGAGCCGTCGGCTGTGCCTGCGGCTCAGTCAGCGGAAACGTCTGCCATATCGAGATGAAGCTTGACGAGCTGCATCTCTGGAAGCCCGGAAAGGGCGGTCTTTACGACCTCAGGCTGACCCTCGACGGTGACGACGTCATCGACTCCTATTTCGGTATGAGGAGTGTAAAAGTCGAGGACGGCAGGCTTTTTATCAACGGCGAATATTTCTATCAGAGACTTGTACTCGACCAGGGCTTCTACCCTGACGGCATTTACACGGCTCCAACAGAGAAGGAGCTCTTCGCCGATATCCGCCGCTCAATGGATATGGGCTTCAACGGAGCACGCCTGCATCAGAAGATCTTCGAGCCGCAGTTCCTATCCGAATGCGACAAACGCGGCTACGTCGTCTGGGGTGAGCACGGAAACTGGGGTATGGATATCTCCCGTCCCGAATCCGCCCTCGGGTTCCTGCCCGAGTGGTGCGAAGCAGTTGAACGCGATTTCAACCATCCCGCAATCATCGGCTGGTGTCCGCTCAACGAAACCCAGGGCAATCAGAAGCCCGATTTCGTCCGCGCAGTCGCTCTGCTTACCCGTACGCTTGACCCGACCCGCGCCTTCATCGACGCCTCCGGCTGGACCCACGTCGAGGACGTATCGGACATACTCGATATGCACTGCTACGAGCAGGACCCCGCGAAATTTGCCGAAAAGATGGCTCCTGCCGAAAAAGGTGAAGCCCTGGATCTGCGAAACGGCTATCACGGCGTGCCTCACTTTATGAGCGAATACGGAGGAGTCCGCTGGACTGACGACGCCTCGGGCTGGGGCTACGGCAATGCTCCTTCAAGTCCCGAAGAATTCGTCGAAAGACTTCGCGGGCTGACCAAAGCAATCTGTGACAACTCCGCATTTTACGGCTTCTGCTACACTCAGCTTACGGACGTTGAGCAGGAGCAGAACGGCCTTTATACATATCAGCGCGTGCCGAAATTCCCGCCGGAAGTTATGAAAGAAATTTTCACGCAGAAGAGCGTGACCGAAGAGTGACATAAATGACTGAAATCATTAACGAAACAAAAGACGAGGAACGGGCATATTACGGCCTGTCCGATGCCACGGTCCGGAACGTTACGGTAGACGGACCCGCCGACGGCGAATCCGCCTTCAAGGAATGCCAGAGCATAAGCGTGTCGGACTCCGTTTTCAACCTCAGGTACCCCTTCTGGCACAACAATGAACTGAAACTTGAAAACTGCCGTTTCGGAGAGGGCTGCCGTGCTCCGCTCTGGTACACGGTTGACTGCAATATCAGCGGCTGTCGCTTTGAAGGAGTGAAAGCCTTAAGAGAATGCAGCGACGTCACGGCTTCCGGTTCGACCTTTCTCTCACAGGAGTTCGGCTGGATGTCGCAGAATCTGACGTTTGATAATTGCGAATTTGAATCTGCATACTTCCTTTTCAACAGCAGTAATATTAAGCTGAAGGATTGCAGACTGAAGGGAAAGTACTCCTTCCAGTACACGACGGACCTGACGCTTGAAAACTGCACCCTCGATACGAAGGACGCCTTCTGGCACTGCACGGGGGCCGTTATACGCAACTGCACGGTAAAAGGTGAATATCTTGCCTGGTATTCCGACAGCCTGACCTTCATTGACTGCAAAATCATCGGGACTCAGCCCTTCTGCTATTGCACGAACCTGAAGCTCGTTAACTGTGAAATGATTGATACCGACCTTGCTTTTGAGTATTCTGAGGTGGATGCGGATATAAAGGGCAGCATTCTGTCCGTAAAGAACCCCGAATTCGGAAAAATCGTCGCCGATTCGTACGGCGAAATCATTCTTCGCGACTCGGTCCGCAACTGCCGTTGCGAAATCATTGAACGCAAAAAATAAACCCGAATTGACGAGAGTATATGCAAATGAAAAAACCTGAAATTATTACGGTAATAATTGCAATAATTGCCGTTGTTTTGCTGACGGCCCTGATTCTGGCGCGTCCCGTGTATCTTGCGCTCAACCCGGAAGAGACGACCGGCAGCGCAGAGGAATCAACAGAAGAGACCTCCGCGGAAGAAACGACCGGGGCGGAGGTTACGACAGAGGCAGCGGAAATCACGACTGAACCGGTGACAGTGCCCGTCACCGAGCCTGTTACGGAGCCCGTCACTGAACCCGTAACGGAACCTATCACCGAACCCGTCACCGAACCCGTTACCGAACCCGTTACCGAACCAATCACGGAACCTCTTACCGAACCCGTAACCGAGCCGGAAACGACCGCGGCTGAAGCCTGGCGTCTGCTTTATACGCCGAAGCATATAGAAGGCTCTGAGTCGGTGGGCATCACGTCCTCAGGCTATGCCATTGAGGTTAAAGACGGAATCACCTACGTCGGCGGAATTCTCATAGCCAACAAGACTTACACTCTGCCGGAAACCTACAGACCTTCAGAGTATATGGGCAAGGAATGGGTGGCAAAGCTGCTGCCTGAAGCCCAGACCGCGTTTGAAAAAATGCAGGCCGATTTCAAGGCGGAAAATCCGAGAGCCTCAGGCTTCAAGATTCAGTCCGCTTACCGCAGCTATTCGTATCAGGGAGGCCTTTACGACAATTACGTAAAGCGTGACGGAAAGGCTGCCGCCGACAGATATTCTGCGCGTGCCGGTCATTCCGAGCACCAGACCGGCCTCGGTGCCGATATTAATCCCGTCGGCACTTCGACTCTGACCGAAGCAATCAAGAATACGACAGAAGGCAAGTGGCTTGCCGAGAACAGCTGGAAGTACGGTTTCATACTGCGATATCCCGAAGGCAAGGAAGAGATTACCGGCTATCTCTACGAGCCCTGGCACTTCAGATACGTCGGAATCGAAGCGGCTGCCGCAATACATATGAGCGGTCTTACTCTTGAAGAGTTTCTCGGCATCACCTCTGTCTATGCCGACTGAACTGCTGATTAACATATAAAAATAGATAAAGGAGACACACCATGTTTTGTGTTATTGACTCCCACTGTGACAGTATCCAGAAGACCGATCTTCTGAAAAATCCCCTCGTAAAGCCATATAACTACAGCCAGAAGCATCCCCACCTTCAGTTCGTTGCCATGTTCTGCGGCTGGCCGAAGGAGGATTCCGAAGCTTCCTGCAAGCGCGCCGAGAAGTACACCGGACTTTTCAACATCTGTGCCGCAAACGAGGATTTTGCCATCGTAAAAACCTATGCCGATATAGAAAAGGCCTTCGCTGAAGGCAGAAACGCATCCCTTCTCACGGTTGAGGGCGCAACCGGATATATGGGCAGCGTTGACATCTTCCGCAAGTTCTACAATGCCGGGGTTCGTGTCACCGGTCTTGCCTGGCTGTCAAACGACCTTGCCTCTTCTAACCGTGAGGAGCCCGACAGCGTAGCCGATACGGGTATCACCGAAAAGGGTCGTGCCATCGTTGAGGAGGGCAACCGCCTCGGAATGATTTTCGACGTTTCCCACCTGTCAGACAAGAGCTTCTGGCAGCTTGCCGAACTGTCCGAAAAACCTATAATTGCCTCCCATTCGAATTTCCGCGCTCTCTGCGGACACAGCCGCAATCTCACGGACGATATGGCAAAACAAATCATCCGCCGCGGCGGTATGATAGGTCTTAACCTCTGCACCTCCTTTATCGATGATAATAAGGAAAACCAGACCGTTGACCGTCTTCTCGACCATCTCGACCACTGTCTTGAGCTGGGCGGTGAAAACTGCATCGGCTTCGGCGGCGACATCGACGGCATTGACAGACTTCCCGCTCCCCTGAACGAGGAAACCTCCATTCACGACCAGATTCTCGACGCTATGTACAAAAGAGGCTATTCCGAAGAGCTGATCCGCAAGGTTTCCTTCGAAAATTACATGGCATACCTGAAGAAATACCTCTGATCTGCAATGAAAGTAAAAGAACTTAATTTCGACGATTATCCTCATACAAATATCTTCGTCCTGATGCCTAAGAATTTCAGTTTCAACCGCGGGGCAACCTTTCCCGCGGGGCACGACGACGCCGTTTTACGCGTCTTCGGGGAAGAGGAGCTTTATCCCGAGGACGGGGTGATTCCCGATCCGGAAGGCGGCACTCTGACGCTCAGACTGAACCGCGATATTGACATTTACAAGAAGGATTGACGATACAAAAAGGCGGCCGAAAAAATCTTTTCGGGACCGCCTTTTTGTATTGTGTTTTTCCGTATTCTGTGATATAATACATTTAATTATTCTTATTAATTACAAGGTTTTTTCAGGATACGGCACGATGGATTACAGAGATTACAGAAAGAAATACGGAAGCGCTTCCCAGCCTCAGAAGAGCGGAAACAACTCCGGATTTGCAGATAGAAAACCCGCTGACGCTGCCCGTCAGCATCCCGCCGTTTTTGCCAACGAATCGGCAACCGGCAGCGTAACCAGACATTTCACAACGGGAAAGAAAAACAACCGCCGCGGAACGCAAAGCAGAAATTCCGCTTCTGCCAAAATCGTTCTGACGGCCATAGTAGCCCTGACGTTTTTCCTGATTCTGATGACGGTACTTCTTATCGTCACAAGCGACACGGTATGGCTGCCCGATTATATTGCTCCGAAAGCCATTCTCGAAGCGGGAACGGTTTCAAAGCTCAACGCATCGGACTTTCTCGTCGGCGGCGACCACGTTGCTGAATTTTCCGACGATACGGAATATTCGCTCAATCACGTCGGAACCTACAGAATCAAGCTGGTCATAGACGGGGAAAAGACTTATACGACTAAGCTTCAGGTGCTTGACACGGTCGTGCCCTCCGCTTCGGCGGCAAACGTCACGGTCCGTATCGGCTCGGTCCCGAAGCCCGAACTCTGCGTCGCGGATATCGTGGATGCGACAAACGTTACCGTCAGTTACAGAAAGAAGCCCGACCTGTCGGAACTCGGAACTTACAGGGTTGAACTCCTTCTCAAAGATGAAGGCGGAAACGAAGCGGTTGTCGAGTCGACGATTATCGTCGTTGAAGACGCTGCCATCCTGAACGATTTTATCACAATCGAAGCCGGAAGCAAAATTCCGGACGTTTCGGTTTTCGTCGGAGTTGACGGAGACGGTGAATACTACAGCGATATCGCCTCGCAGATTGATACTTCTGTGCCGGGACTGTATTCTCCTGAAATCATTGTGCGCGGAACGCGCTATCTCGTTACGATTGAAGTAAGGGATACGGTAGCTCCGACGGCAGTCGTGACACCGAAGGTTATATATAACGACGGTGATTTCCCGGATCCTTCAAAATTCGTAAGCAAAATAAGCGACGCGACTCAGGTTGAAGTAAGCTGGGCCGTTACTCCCGTCAAGACCGGTAAATATCCGATAGACGTAAAAATCAAGCTGACCGACCGCGGCGGAAATACGACGGTATACGACACGTACGTGACCTCTTCCACCGACCACACTCCCCCGACAATCACAGTACTCAACGATACGATAGAATTCGCCGTCGGCGAAGCCTATTCGTGGCGCAACAACATTCAGGTTTCGGACAACAGCGGTGAAACCCCGGACGTGTCTCTGGATATTTCAAAAGCGGATATACTCAATCCCGGTATTTATTACGTGTCTTACGTTGCCGTGGATCCCGCCGGAAACGAAACCAGAAAAAACGCAACGATGATAGTCCACGATAACATTTTCACGGATGAACAACTGAGCGAAGCCTGTGCGGAAATCTGCTCACGGATTCTTGCGGACAATATGAGTCTGATTCAGAAAATCAACGCGATTTACACGTACCTGCACAATAACACCACCGGTGTCGTACATTATGCCGACAACAGTGCTCACGATGACTGGAAACGTGAAGCATGGCTGACCTTCACTTCGAGAAACACGGGTGACTGCTTTGCCTTTGCCTCCTGTGCCAAGGCGCTTCTGCAGCACATCGGTCTTGAGACGGTTATGGTTGAACGCGCCGAATATGCACGCCAGCACGGCACCCATTTCTGGCTGATGGTCAATATCGGAACCGATGATACACCCTTGTGGTACCATTTTGATGCCACGCCCATGGCCTGGAAATTCAGAGCCGGGGATACATATCTTCTGACAACGGCGCAACTGAGAGCATACAATCAGTGGCGCAACGATACCGCGAATGACCCGACGGAAAATTACTACGTATACGACGAGGATATGTATCCGAAGTCCGCATCAACCGTAATCGTCAATCTTCCCGGAATTCCGGTTTCATATTATCAGTAAACGCTCGTGACTATGATAAAAAAGAACAAAAGAATCAGAGCCGTACTGTCAGTTGCTTCGTTTCTTCTGATTTCGCTCATCCTCTTGTATCTGCTTCAGGCTCTGCTCGTTCCGAAGTATATGAGCGAAATCAAAGAAGGAGCGATGATTGCCGAGTACTACGACTCGGAACCCCGGCATTCAGTGCTGTTTTTCGGTGACTGTGAATTTTACAACGCGATAAATCCGGCAGTCATCTGGAACGGATACGGTATTACTTCTTACGTGCGCGGCTCCGCTCAGCAGCTAATCTTTCACTCATATTATCTGATAAGCGAAAGCTTTGAATATGAGACTCCGGACGTCGTCGTATTCAATGCCGTTGAGATGAAAATCGGGGAAGTGCAGAAGGAAACATATACCAGAATGACTCTTGACGGAATGCCTCTGTCAAAATACAAGCTCGAAGCCGCAAAGCTGTCGATAAGTCTCAACCGCAGCGGCGAAGACGAAAGTCTTGCATCCTATATGTTTCCGATTCTGAGATATCACAGCCGCTGGAGTGAACTCAGCGAAGAAGATTTCGTTTACTGGTTCCGCCGCGACAGGGTGACTTATAACGGATATCTTATGATGAACGGGGTTCAGGCTAAAAACAAATTCCGCGATGAAGCTGCAATCCCGTCCGAAATCCCGGATATCTGCTGGGAATACCTTGATAAAATCCGCACACTCTGCAAGGAAAAAGGAGTCGCACTCATCGTGCTCAAATCTCCGACGGATACTGCGGTCTATCCCTGGTATGACGAATGGGATGATAAGCTTTCCGCTTATTGCGATTCTTACAATATAAGATATATCAACGCCATTAAAGAAGCCGCGGCCATCGGCACTGACTGGAGTACAGACAGCTGCGACGGCGGAGACCATCTGAACGATACCGGGGCGACTAAGCTGAGTCTGTATCTCGGCAGAATATTCTCGGAAGAGTACGGACTTCCGGACAGACGCGGGGACAGCGGTCTTTGCACTGAATGGAATGAACTGTACGTACAATACAAAGCTGCGGCAGAGTCTGCAGAGAATTGAGGAACGAATGAAAAGAACCGTAGCACTGATATCAGCCCTGCTTTGCCTTGTGATTTTTGCCTCCTGCGGCGGGGCACCGGTGGTTGTCATTGCTCCCGGTACCACTGAGGCAGGAAGTGATACTGCAGATATATTCGCATTTGAATATAACGGAGTGGTATTTCACGTCGGGGATCTGATGGATGCCAAGGGAAACAATTCAAATACCGTCAGAAGCAAAATCGGCGAGCCCGTTGAGTACAACGAATCAAACAGCTGCGCGTATCAGGGGCTAAACAAGGTTTATACCTATAACGGTTTTACCGTATATTCTTATCCGGACGGAGACAACGATTACGTTCAGCAGATTGTAGTTTCTGACGACTCCGTTTCAACTCCGGCAGGAATCCGCATCGGAAGCAGTGTCGCGGAACTTGCCGCGGCTTACGGTGATGAAAACGTTTCGGAAGACAAAACTTACAGCTTTGACTCACCGGACGGAAGGACGATGATCTCGTTCAAAGTGTCAGACGGGGTAATAAAATACATTCAGTACTCCTTCAGGGAAAATTGAGTAAAAATTAGCAGTTGAAGGACACCGAAAATACCCAAAACGTACAAATTCACACATTATTAACAGTTTGGAAACAAAATAAGGTGATTTTCCAGGGGAAAACGCTGTATACTATTAGCGAACTTTAGCAGACGAGCTGCAAGAGTGCTAACAGAGAGGGCGGTTCCTCCTGAAGTTTTGTTTATTGAGAGGTTATGGGATGTTCGGTGAAGAGCTGAGTGAAAGAAAAAAGCTTATTCTCAAGGCCATAGTCGAATCGCATATCGAATGCGGTGATCCTGTCGGTTCGAAATCCCTGCTTCAGCTGCCCGGAATCAGCTGTTCTTCTGCAACGGTACGCAACGAAATGGCAGAGCTCGAAGAGATGGGATATCTCGAACAGCCGCATACGTCATCAGGCCGTGTTCCTTCGCAGCTCGGATACAGATTTTACGTCGACCAGCTGCTTGAACACTACGCGATGACAGCAAATGAAATCAGCCAGATCAACCGCGTACTCAAAAGCAAAGAGGCTGAGCTTGACAAGCTGCTTCTGACTGCTTCAAAGCTTGCATCGGCTATGACTAATTACACGGGTATCGCGGTTCAGCCGAAGAGAAGTGCGGTGACGGTCACAAAGTTTACGGCTTCCTTCATAGATCCGATGAATTTCGTGCTCGTTATGATTACCTCGTTCGGTGCCGTAGTGTCAAAGCACGTAAGACTGAATGAGCCGCGCGGTGAAGACACGCTCCGGCTGCTCGTCGGTGCCCTGAACAGCATTGCGGTCGGACTTCCGGCAGACAAGCTGAATATGTCGGTCATTATGCAGCTTGAAGCTGCGATGGGCGACGAGGCCGACCTGATAAACCCGATTATCAAAACGGTTTATTCGGTACTGAACGAATACGACGGCGGCGAACTTCAGCTGTCCGGTATCAACCACCTGCTTCAGTATCCCGATTACGACGACCCGGATGAACTTGTAGGACTGCTCGGAACTCTTGAGCAGAAGGACGAGATTCTGAAGATGGTTTCCGAGAATCCGGGCGATGAGGTTTCCGTGGTAATCGGTTCCGAGGCTCCGGTCAAGGTTATGAACAATTCGGCCCTCGTATATAAGCCGGTAACGATGAACGGAAAGGTAATCGGTGTCATAGGCGTTCTCGGACCCAGACGAATGGATTACGCAAAGGTTCTCGAAACCATAGAACAGCTTGCAGGATCGGTTGCGGACGTTATTGAGGAAAACACCCCGGGACTTGGGGCAAAGAAAGACAAAAGTACTGAAAACTGAGGATTAATTGAGATATGAGCGAAGAAAAGAAAAATACCGTAGAAACTGAAAACGTAAATACGGATACTGCGGCAGAAGAAAAGAGTAAAGCCGCAGAAGCAACTGAAAACGCAGAAAACTCTGTGCAGAACGAAGAAACGGCTGACAATTCGGGTTCTGAAAAAGCCGGTTTCTTTGATAAAAAGAAAGCAAAGAAGCTTGAAGCAAAGATTGCGGAGCTTGAAAAGAAGCTTGCCGAAGCGGAGGCTGCTTCCAAAGAGAAGGATGCCAAATATCTTCTGCTTTACGCTGAATACGATAACTTCAGACGCCGTTCCCAGAAAGAGAAGGACGGCATCTGGACGGATGCATATTCCGATGCAATCAACAAGCTGCTGCCGGTTCTTGACAATCTTTACAGAGCGGTTGACAGCCGGGACGCAGCGGGACTTGCCGAAGGTCTTGCCATGACGGTGAAGTCATACGAAGACTCGCTTGCCAAGATGGGCGTTGAGGAAATCAAGGCTCTGGGTGAAACCTTTGATCCCGATAAGCACTCTGCGGTGCTTCACGTTGAAGATGAAAATTACGGTGAGGGCGAAATAGTCGAAGTCCTTGCCAAAGGATACATAAGAGACGGCAAAGTAATAAGATATGCCGTTGTCAAAGTAGCAAACTGATTTGAAAATTAAGAAAAGAGGATAAATAAAATGTCTAAAATTATTGGTATTGACTTAGGTACTACAAACTCCTGCGTAGCAGTTTATGAAGGCGGTGAACCTACCGTTATTCCGAATCCCGAAGGCGCAAGAACCACCCCTTCCGTCGTAGCCTTCAAGAAGAACGGCGAACGTCTCGTCGGTCAGGTTGCAAAGCGTCAGGCCATCACGAACCCCGATGCAACAATCAGCTCAATCAAGCGTTCAATGGGTACTGACAAAAAGGTCAGCATTGACGGCAAGACCTATACTCCCCAGGAAATTTCCGCAATGATTCTTCAGAAGCTCAAAGCCGATGCAGAAGCTTATCTCGGACAGCCCGTAACTCAGGCCGTCATCACAGTCCCCGCTTACTTCACAGACGCACAGCGCCAGGCCACCAAGGACGCAGGCAAGATTGCCGGCCTTGAGGTTATGAGAATCATCAACGAGCCGACAGCCGCAGCTCTTGCTTACGGTGCCGATAAGAACAAGAACCAGAAGGTAATGGTATTCGACCTCGGCGGCGGTACGTTCGACGTATCCCTGCTTGAAATCTCCGATGACGGCGTTTTCGAGGTTCTTGCCACAGCCGGAAACAACAAGCTCGGCGGAGATGACTTCGACCAGAGAATCATCAACTGGATGGCCGAACAGGTAAAGAGCGAAAACGGTATCGACGTAAGAAGCGACAAGATGGTTCTTCAGAGACTCAAGGAAGCCGCTGAAAAGGCCAAGATTGAGCTTTCCGGTATGACAACGACCGAAATCAACCTGCCTTACCTCACAGCCACTGCTTCCGGACCCGTTCACTTCACAACCAATCTCACAAGAGCAAAGTTCAACGAACTCACCGCAGACCTCGTTGATGCTACCATGACCCCCACGAAGCAGGTCCTTTCCGATGCCGGACTTACAGCCGGACAGGTCGATAAGGTCCTTCTCGTCGGAGGTTCAACCAGAATTCCCGCCGTTCAGGAAGCCGTTAAGAAGTTTATGGGCAAGGATCCCTTCAAGGGAATCAACCCCGATGAATGCGTTGCCATCGGTGCCGCAATTCAGGGCGGAGTTCTCGGCGGAGACGTAAACGAAGTTCTGCTTCTCGACGTAACTCCTCTGTCCCTCGGCATCGAAACCCTCGGCGGAGTATTCAACCGCATCATCGACAGAAATACCACCATCCCCGTAAAGAAGAGCCAGGTTTATTCAACTGCCGCCAATAACCAGACTTCAGTTGAAATTCACGTTCTTCAGGGCGAGCGTGAAATGGCCTCCGGCAACACGACCCTCGGCCGCTTCAACCTCGACGGAATTCCCATGGCTCCCCGCGGAGTACCTCAGATTGAGGTAACCTTCGAAATCGATGCCAACGGTATCGTAACCGTAACCGCAAAGGACAAGGGAACAGGAAAAGAGCAGCACATCACAATCACAAGCTCAACCAATATGAGCAAAGAGGATATCGAAAAGGCTGTCAAGGAAGCCGAGCAGTTTGCCGAAGCCGACAAGAAGCAGAAGGAAGCCGTCGAAATCAAGAACAACGCCGACAATATGATTTTCCAGACAGAGAAGACTCTTGAGGAAATCAAGGACAAGGTTTCCGAGGCTGATACAGCCGACGTAAAGGCTGCCCTTGAAAAGCTGAAGACTTCAGCAGCCGGAACCGATACCGACGCCATCAAGGCCGATACCGACGAGCTGCAGAAGGCTTTTGCAAAGCTTTCCG
>DCGL01000076.1 GCA_002314565.1 Clostridiales bacterium UBA1779 | reverse complement strand
TGCAAATTTGCTCAAAATGCACGGTGCCCGTCCGTGCATTTTGAAGGGGCTGTTAAAAAACTGAGTTTTTTAACAGCCCCTTTTCACAAACTTTGAAATTATTCTTTTTCTTCGGCCTTTTCTTCGACCTTGCGGGCAAATATCTCGATAACCCGCTTTGCGTCTGATTTTGTAACGCTTATCTGCAGACCGCCGGCAGTAAAGCTTTCGCCCACTGCGGGGATATGTCCAAGCATATCGGAAACCCATCCGCCGACAGTTGCAGTGTCAGAACCGGTTTCTACGTCGAAGAGTCCGTCGATGTCTTCCCTTGATGTCAGAGCGGATATGATATATCCGTCGTCTTTCTTTTTGATTTTCCGCCTTGAATCCCCGTCAACTTCGCCGATAATTTCTTCAATCAGGTCGCCGACGGTAATGAGTCCGAAGGTTCCGCCGTACTCATCAACCACAATTGCAAAGCGGAGCTTTTCATTTTTCATTTTCTTGAAGGCATCGTTTGCCTTCATTGACTGAATTACGTATGCTGCGGGTATTACGGATTCGGAAAGGACGTTATTTCTCGTTCTGTTTTTCATTCTGAGGTATTTGTCCGAATCAAGAATCCCCGTGATATGTTCAACGTCTTCGGCACAGACAGGATAAAAGCGGTAGCTGTTCTCTCTGATTGTCCTGTCCCAGACGGAATCATCGTCCTCCTCCCACAGAATTTTCATTTCCGTGCGGTGGGTGGCAATCTCCTCAACTGCTATATCATCAAATTCAAAAACGTTTTGGATAATTTCGTTTTCGCTTTCGTCAATCGTTCCGCTTTCTTCACCGGCATCGGCCATCATACGGATTTCCTCTTCGGATACTCCGGCGTCCTGCTCATCCGGATTGATTTTCAACAGTCTGAGAACGGCATTGGTTGAAACGGTAAGCAATGAAACGAGCGGCTTGAATGCCACGGAAACGAAACCGACGGTATCGGCAAGTCCCAGGGCAATAGCCTCTGACTTTTTCATTGCGATTCTTTTGGGAACGAGTTCTCCGAAAATAAGCGTTATGTACGACAATAGAACCGTAACGATAATTACCGACAGAACCTCTATGATATCCGTCACGGCTTGACTGAGATTCATCCCGGCAAAAATGTTCACAATATAAATACTGAAATTTTCAGCGGCAAAAGCGCTGGCGAGGAAGCCTGACAGAGTAATTGCAACCTGAATCGTTGCAAGGAAACGGGCAGGGTCGTCGGAAAGCTTTTTGAGTTTACGAGCCTTTTTGCTGCCCTCCTCTGCAAGCATATCAAGTCTTGCGCCTTTGATTTCAATAACGGCAATTTCCGCAGAAGCAAAAACGGCGTTGAGAGCAATAAGAATGAGCTGCACCAGGATGCTGACCCACAAGTTCATAATTTTTTACAAAAATCCTTTCAAATCATTTGACCATATAATATCATATTTGGATTGTTTTGTCAAGAAAATTTAACGTCAGGAGCGATTTTTCATAAATTCTCACTAATAACGTCCTGAATTGTCTGCACATAAATTACCCTCTTGACTTTTTCCGTATAAATGATATAATTTTCCCAGCCTTATTATCTTAAAGAAAGGTAAATCTATATATGGATGCTGCACCTGCATTTCCCGATACGTATTTACTTGATGAAGAAAATGCAAATGAACTCGTATATCAGCTGCTCAGCATCGGTCAGGCACTGTACCGCTACGGAGCAGAAATCAGCCGTATCGAAAACACTCTTTGCAGAGTGGGTAAAGCATACGGGGCCGAACACATAAACGTATACGCGATAACCTCAACCATCGTTATCACCGCATATTTCGGAGACGAAATAACCGTAACGCAGAGCCGCCGAATCACTCTGCGCGGTTCTATGGACCTTGCAAGAATCGAAGAACTGAACTCGCTGTGCCGCAGCTGTGCCAAGGATCCGATTTCAATTTCCGAGCTCAAGAAGCGCGTAGACGGAATTATCAAGACGAAAAAAAGCAGCGTACCGGTTTACATCGGTGAGTTCATAGCCGCCTCGGCCTTCACCGTTTTCTTCGGAGGAGAATGGTACGACGGAATCGCCTCGATTGCCGCAACAGCCGTTATCGTACTCCTGCAGATTTTCCTGCAGCCGCTCTGCAACGGTTACGTTTATTTCAACTTTATCGCCTCCTTCGTCACGGGAGCCGCGGTGACCGGGCTTTCATATATCTTTCCGGGAATTCACCCGGATATGATAGTAATCGGAAACATCATGCTCCTCATCCCCGGAATTGCAATCACAAACTCACTAAGGCTGATAATTTCCGGTGACAAGGTGTCAGGTCTTGAAACTCTCACAGACAGCATTCTTCAGGCTGCCGCAATCGCCGCGGGCTTCATTCTTGCCTTCTGGCTTTTCAGATGAGAGGAGTTCAACAATGATTTTTGATATCAGAGATTATATTCAGATTGCCGCTTCTCTCTTCGGAACTCTCGGATTCTGCATTATGTTCAGAGTTAATCCGAAGAAAATCTGGGCTCCGACTCTGTCAGGAGCGCTTTGCTGGGCACTCTTTCTCATTCTGCGTAACGTGCTTGAATTCGGAGTATTCGCGTCAACCTATTTTTCCGCCGCTCTTGCAGGCATACTCGGAGTCATCTTCTCCCGCATACTCAAAGCCCCGACAACCGTTTTCTTCATTCCCGCCTGCATTCCGCTCATCCCCGGAAGCAATCTTTATTACGCAGCCGAGGGGCTGCTTTCGTCAGACACAGCTGCCTTTGGCCGGAATGCCGTGCTTCTTGCACTTTACACGGCAGGGATAGCGCTTGGACTCGGCTCCGTGCTGGAGCTCGAAAACATCATCGTCAAGCTGAACGTAAAAATCAGAGAGAAAAAAGTCAGGAAAGCATAAAATAATTTTGAAATATCAAAAAGAGCTGTTTGAATCACGGTGCTTCACCGTTTTTCAGACAGCTCTTAAATTATTGCTTAATCAGTTTCTGGGAAGGCAGGGAGGCAGAGTTGCGCCTTCGCCGTTGGCATCCGGGAACGGAGTGTCAGTATCCTTGCGGGCAGCTTCTCTGTCGGCAGGATTCTTGAAATCGGGAATTCTGAAGTTTTCACCATGGTTCAGTGCGCTCTTCCATCCGAGAATGGCTGTAGCGGACATGGCAACGGATCTGTATACGTCAAAGAAAGGATCCTTGCCGTTTACGAAATACTCATACATATTGCAGACAACCCAGGTGTCTCCGCCGCCGTGGCCGCCGGTGGCAGCAAGCTTGCCGTTGGGACCGAAATCGGACTGGCTTACAACGTATGTGCAGTCCTGGGGCTCTCCTTCGGGTCTGAATCTGTTGACGTAGAATTTTCTTACCTTGCCGGATGTGATGCCGCTGTTTTCGATGCTGGCCTTTTCACCGACGATTCTGTATCTGGAGTAATCGGAAGCCATCTGTGTGCAGCCTGTGAATCTTGCGGTCATACCGTTGCTCATTTCGGCGAACATCATACCGCAGCCGTCGAAGTTTGAACGGTGATCAGCCTGCTCTGAGTACATAACGGGAGAGAAAGTGGATCTTCCTGAAACGTAAAGAGGCATTGACTCTGTCATATACATAAGCGGACCCATGGCATGGGTGAGATAGTATGTGCTCGGAAGGAGGCCTCTCCAGTGCTTTCCGGGGTTGGAAACACAAACGGATTCGAAGCTTTCATAGGTTCCGCAATGGTTGTATTCGCCTTCTGCATAATAGATGGCACCCATCTTTCCGCTGTGTACGAAATTGTTCATTTCAAGGTTTGATGCACTGAAAGGATAGTTTTCGGCAAGCATATACTTCATGCCGGTGCGTTCAACGCACTCAACAAGCTCAACGCACTCTTTGAGCGTTGAAGCGGCTGTGCATTCGCTGATAACGTTCATTCCGGCTTCCATACACTTAATGGCATAGGGAGCATGCTCGTCGAAATAGTTTGCAAGGAATACGGCATTCATACCGTGCTCTTTTCCGTAAGCAAGGAACTCATCGAAATCCTTGAAACAGGGGGCTCCGGGATGATTCTTTTCAGTTCCGATTGTCTCGTAATCCTTCTCGCAGATTGCAACAACTTCGATTTTGTCCTTCATATAATCTGCCTGCAGGATGCTGAGGTAGCTGCCGCCGCGGCGGGCGCCGAACATACCTATTCTGACTTTTTCCATAGTGTTCTCCTATTTTTGTATAGGCTTTACCGCCATATTTTTTTATCCGTATAATTTTATCACTTAGAAAATGCAAAGTCAATAAGCCCTTTTGACTTTTCGAAAAATTATGTGTCCTGCTTTGCCCTGTTTTAAAAAGCATTTCACAGTATTGTAAATTGGGGACCGCGTTTTTCAGTTCATTCCGGAATAACGTACTCAATTCCGTCGGGAACCCGTACAATGGGCTTTCCCTGTGCTTTTACGTCAACTTGTATCTTTCCGTACGGTGTCGGAATCTCAACCGAAGCGGAATCAAGTCCGAGGTCTGACGGATTCAGAGCAATTTTCTTAAAACCCGGCTCCAGCATCTCAAAGCCGCAGATTGCCCGCGGCAACGCGTAAAGCGGAGTGCCTCCCCAGGCGTGGCTGTGATCAAAACGGTATGTGGGCTCCGGCTTATAAAAGCCCTCTGCAATTCCCTTCGGGAATTCACGCAGAGATTCCTTCCACTTTTCGAGAAGTTCAAGAGTGTATTTATCTCTCAGACCGTTCCTGTAAATCGCCTCAAGCCAGAAATGCATAAAATAGGGCTGAACCTCGCCGAGACTGTCATCCTCTGAAATATGCTCAAGAATCACGCGGCAGTCGCTCTTCGGAAGGAAGCCGAAATATGCTGCAAGTATGTTTGCGTGACGGCGGTAATAGCGCTTTTCAACATTCTGAGGCATATACCTGTACAGCTTTTCTTCGGGGGTAGGGGTATTGAGGCCTTCGAAGAACAATTCTCTCTGAGGATCCCAGAGCTTGTTCCAGATACAGTCGCGCAGCTTGAGAGCTCTTGCACGGCAGCGCTCCGCCATGGCGGCGAAGCCGAGAATGCCGTAAATCTTTTGTGCTGTATTGAGAGCTCCGAAATAAAACATGCACAGGCAGGTCTGTCCCAGCGCCTTCGGAGGATGATGCATTGAAATGCCGTCGGGATTGAGCCAGTCTATAAACATAAAATCGGGGGGAGTCTCAATAAGGCCGGTTTCACCTATATACGAATCGAATCTGTCGAGCAGCTTTGTCAGGGCTTCAACGCAATCGGAAAGCAGAGCCACGTCGCCCGTATACATATAAACGTCGTAAAGCATCTGAACCCAGATAAGCGAATATGAGGTGTGGAATATCCTTCCGTTTCTGTGACTCATCATCTCTGCCGTTCTGCGCACGTCAAAGGCGGACAGTCTGAGATCGCCGAACGAGAAAGCCGTCATCAGAGTTTCAATATAATAGTCACCGGTGCAGGCAAGCGGCTCGCAATGGCGGGCACTGTCAAGATGCAGGGTCTGACGGCAGTATTTCAGGTTGTTTTCGCAGGCTCTGAGCACTGCATTGAGCTCTTCATCCGAGGTCTGCGTCACAGCCGCATTTTCCACGGGATAGAAGGAGGCCATCAGATACACTCTGAACTCCGCCTCGTCATTCCCTGTATTTTCAGCATGTACACGCAGCTTTCCGGCGCTGTGCAGTCCGAAGCTCTGGAATTCTCCTTTACCCAAAAACGTGCAGGTTTCAGTGCTTCCCTCTTCTTCGTCTTCGCTGCACATAACTGTCAGCTTCACGTTTCCGCGCGCATTTTCCACCCTTACGTATCCTGCAATAACGGTGTCAAATTCATATTCGGAATCCATAGTGCAGCCGCCGGCAAGCTTTACCGTCTTCCCTTCTTCCATTCCGTGAGGCAGAGCAGCCCTCACCGTACAGGGAGGTATCGGGGAGTCCTCGGACTGCCATACATTCTGAACCCACTGTGCCCGTACTTCGGGACCGTCGGCAACCGACATATCGAATACGCCGGGCAATACGTATGCACCGAGCAGTTTTGAACTCCATGAACCGTCGGTTCCGCAGAAAGCAAAGGTTCCGTCCTCAAAGAAGACTGTGCAGGAAAGGCAGAAACCGCCGTGACCGGCTGAGAGCTCATATTCTCTTTCCGGGCACATACGGACCTCTGCTTTGAAATCAAGACTTCCATTTTCAAAGCAATCTGCAAGGTCGGGACAACCATCAGAACTGAATTCACACAACGTCGAATAAGCGTGAAGAACGTCCTGATTTCTTCCGATAAAATCTCCGGTTATCGAAGCAGGGCCGTATACGCTTTTTGCACCCTTGCAGAGAAACAGTCTGAAAGCCGAATCTCCCCCTGCTCTGAGTGATATTTTTGCTATTTTCTTTTTGAAATCATAAGTTCTGCCGAATTCGGCAACGGTAAATTTGTAGCCTTCGCGTTGAGCCGGCAGTGAAACCCGCGATATATATGACGTCTGTCTGTCGGGATATTCAGCCGTCGGCAGCCAGATCCAGTTTTCGGTTCTTCTCATCAGGTTTTGTTATTCTCACTTTCGTTATCGTTTTTGTGCAAGCTGCGCCATTCTCTTGGGGTCATTCCCGTGCAGTTTTTGAAAAGTCTGAAGAAAAATGACGTATTGCTGTACCCGACGGCCTTGGCAATTTTCCCGACGGATTTGTTGGTACTTGAAAGCATCGCACACGCTTTTTCCACTCTGACGTACATCAGGTATTCGGAAAAAGATTTTCCGGTCGTTTCTCTGAAAACGCGGCTGACGTATGACATCGTGTAATTGCACATCTTGCAGAGCTGGTCCAGCTGAATCGGCTCGTAATAATGATCCTCAACGTATCTCGTAATGCTGTTGACAAATGAAGTGCTTGATTTATGAGATCTGAATGGCTCGACGGTTCTCGCCATAGTCATAAGAATTGCCGCAAGTTCACCGGCTGCAATTCGACGCCATCCTGGCAGTCTCTTTTCCCATTCTTTTCTGATATTTCTGACTCTGCGCAGAATGACACCGTTTTTATCGTGAAAAACCTTACCGACAATCGATTCAACTCCGCTTTTCTCTTTGTCGTCCGCACAGAGTGCCATCGTCAGTTCATCAGCCTTCAGATCATCGGAAAATCCCGTCCACATCAGAGACGGCAGAAATCTTACGCAAAGCTGAGGGAAGTTCTGGCTGACGTTTGAATACATATGTCCTTCTCCGATATCGACGACAAAATAATCGCCCTTTGAAATTTTGACCAATTTGTCTCCCAGCTGCTGGTCGGCATGTCCGTCGACAACGTAGCATATCTGAAGACAGTCATGACTGTGCATCGGTGAATTGTTGTTGATTCCAAGTGAAACCATTATGCCGACGTTTTTCATTAAATCACGAAGTTTATAATGTATTTTTTCCGGCATGGCAGTACCCCTTTTTCTGAATAAATTATCCCGTTAATTATACAACAGCCCCATATCGATGTCAACAGAAAAAGCTGTCCTGATTGAAACTTTTTGGAGAAAAGTTAAAATCAGGACAGTTTCACTGTGCTTTATAGTTCAGTTTTTGGTTGCCAAATGTGGAACTCAGCCTTTAAGACCGTTCTTCCACTTGTATTCAACCTCTTCAAAGACGGAGTCCGGGATTTCGGGTCTGCCCTGAAGGTTGTTCGTAATATACTGGTCTCCGGCAATTTCGGGGAAGGAGCACGCCGTGTCGTTTCTGTAAGCGTCTCTTTCCTCTTTGTTTCTGAGGTTCGGGCACTTGATCGGGATGTTTCCTCCGGCAATTGATTTGAGTCCCAGCGTACCGGGCATACACATCTCGACAGCCTGGTAAACATTGACTATTCTGGCCTTGGCAACCTTGTCACCGAGAATGCTCTTGACAAAGTAATACGTCGTGTAGTAATCTCCGCCGCCGTGTCCTGTTGCCTCGGCTTCGGCAATAATGGGATCCGGAGTATATTCGGTCTTAAATCCGTCGCCGTTCTTTCCGGCAGGTTCAAGATAAACTCCGATTCTTCCGTTTCCGAGATCCTGGCATCCGCCGAGAGTACCGTTGAGCTGATAGCTTGAATGACGGTTTGATTTAATATTGAAATGAGTTGATTTCAGAATTGCACCGTTATTGAGAGTGATTGCTTCCATGCACAGAGTTCCGGAATTGGTTCCGAGATTGTGCATATTGTCCGTATTCGGAGTTTCAAAAGCAACGACCTGCACGGGACGCAGTCCTGTCATATACAGAATCGGTCCTATTGAATGAGTGCAATAGAAGGTGGAGGGCATCAGGTTTCTCCAGTGGTCTCTCTGTCCGTAAGTGATGGAGGGCCAGATGGGAGCACAGTCATGCAGATATTCGCCTTCGGCATACTGAAGCTCACCGAGAACTCCGCTGCGGTAAAGCTTTCTCATTTCCCAGCGTGCCTTGGTATAGCAGTAGTTTTCTGCATATGAATAAATCTTTCCCGTTTCCTCAACAGCTTCGATAAGCTCAACGGCTTCCTTCATGCAGGACATCGTCAGACACTCCGACATTACGTGGCGTCCGCTTCTTAAGAATCTGATTGCATAAGGAGCATGCTGATGCGCATAGTTTGCAAGTATTACGGCATCCATATCGAAATTGAAGAATTCTTCAAAATCGGTAAAATACTTGATATCAACAGGATAATTGGCTTCCTGAGCAGTCTGGCGGCACTTTTCAAGTGTAGGTTCATACATATCGCAGATTGCGACAACTTCACAGTCGGGATTGGAAATAAGCTGCTTGATAGCTGTTCTTCCGCGTCCTCCGCCGAATACACCTATTCTTACTTTAGCCATATCAGTCACCTCGTATATTTATTATGGTATAATCTTAATCATACTATAATATTATATCACATATATTCTCAAACAGCACATAAAATCTTTAAAAGATGCCGGAGAACCGTCCCCCTGCACGCGCAAGCTCCGGCCGGTACGCGAATAAAAGCAATAAAAAAGCAGGAGTCCGAAAACTCCTGCAAAA
>DCGL01000130.1 GCA_002314565.1 Clostridiales bacterium UBA1779 | reverse complement strand
TTAACAAAGAAAAACAATGCCGCCGTGGAAAAAGCATGCATTGCATATCCAAAATATCAACACTTACAATGCTTAACACTGAAAAAATCATATAAAAAAACCTCTATTATTGACACTTTCCCTATTATTTGATATAATATTATGAATTTATATTTTTATACGAAGAAGGTATTGCTTTATGAAAAAGACAACACTCAGAAAATACGCAAAGCTTATTGCCGGTGTCGGAGCAAACGTTCAGAAGGGGCAGGGAGTATTTCTTTATGCCTCTGTTGAAAACCATCAGTTTGCAACTATGGTTGCCGAAGAATGCTACAGACTCGGCGCAAAGTACGTTGAGACCGTTTGGCTGTCTCAGTCCCTTGACAAGCTTGCAAACCGTTTCGAATCTCTGAAGACTCTGTCAACGGTTGAAGCCTGGCAGGAAGAAAAACTCAAGATGATGGTAAGAGACCTGCCTTGCAGAATTTTCCTTGAAGACGACGATCCCGACGGACTCAAGGGTGTCAACGTTGAGAAGATGCAGAAGGCAAACGTTGCCAGAAGAAAGGTCACAAAGCCTTACCGCGATGCCATCGAATCAAAGCATCAGTGGACTATTGCCGGCATTCCTTCGGTTGCCTGGGCACAGAAGGTATTCCCCGGTGAAAAGAAGAGTGCCGCCGTTGAAAAGCTCTGGAAAGCAATACTTGAAACAGTCAGAGTTACAGATGACAATGATCCCGTTGCAGAATGGGCAAAGCACAACGAAAGCATCAGAAAGCGTTACTGCTGGCTCAACGAAAAGAAATTCGATTACGTCACATATAAGTCCTCAAACGGAACTGATTTCCGCTGCGACCTTATTCCCCAGGGTATCTGGACCGGAGGAAGCGAAATCACAAAGCAGGGAATCAGATTCAATCCCAATATGCCGACTGAAGAAATCTTCACGTCCCCGATGAAGGGCAAGTGCGAAGGCACTCTCGTATCCACGAAGCCGCTTTCCAACAACGGTCAGCTGATTGAAAACTTCAGCATCCGTTTTGAAAACGGAAAGGCTGTCGAATGGCATGCAGAAAAGGGCGAAGAGCTTCTCGGCAAGCTCATCGAAATGGACGAAGGCTCACATATGCTCGGAGAGCTTGCTCTTATCCCCAACAACAGCCCCATAAACAACAGCGGTATTCTTTATATGTCAACCCTGTACGACGAGAATGCTTCCTGCCACGTGGCTCTCGGCTGCGGTTTCCCCGACTGCATCGAAGGCTATCTCGACAAGACGCTCGAGGAATGCCAGAAGCTCGGTATCAACGATTCAATGCTTCACCTCGACTTCATGATCGGTGCCCCCGATATGTGCATAACCGGTTACAAGGACGGCAAGGCAACGCCCATCTTCGTAAACGGTGAGTGGGCTGACTGATTTTGTAAATATTAAATTTCTATACTGAAAGGAATGCCGCTGTGCGGCATAAACCGAATTATGAAAGAAAAAATTCAGGCTCTTATTGCTGAAGCTGAAGATAAAATATCTTCCGCACTGAATGATACCGAGCTGCAGCAGATAAAAGGTTATCTGCTGGGTAAGCAGGGAAAACTTACCGATCTGCTCAAGGAGCTTCCGAAAATCGACGTATCCCTGCGTCCTGAAATGGGCAAGGCCGTCAATATTGCCAAGGACAGGCTGACTGCCCTCATCGAAGAGAAGAGAACCGCTCTGCAGCTTAAGGCTGCCGAGGTTTCCCCCGATTTTGACGTTACCGTTCCCGGTTTTACTCCTGCCGAAGGCGGTCTTCATCCCATAACACAGATGTGCTACGACCTCAACGATGCTTTCCGTTCCATGGGCTTCGAGATTTTCCAGGAAGACGATATCACGACCGAGCTTTACGGCTTTGATAAACTCAACTTCCCGCCCAACCACCCTGCAAGAGAAAGCATGGATACGTACTGGCTCGAGGGACACGACAAGGGCGAAGCCTGCGACAAGCTCTGCCTGCGTCCTCATCTTACCGGCGGAAGTGTCAGATATATGCAGACACACAAGCCCCCCTACAGATTCGTATATCCCGGTCCCGTTTACAGAAACGAGACCACCGATGCCCGTCACGAAAGAGCCTTCTATCAGTACGAAGCCCTTATCGTTGACAAGGATTTCACCTTCACAGCCGGTAAGGTTATGATCAAGAGCATACTCTCAAAGGTCTTCGGCCGCGACGTACCCGTACGTATGAGAGCCGGTTTCTTCCCCTTCGTTGAGCCCGGTTTCGAAATCGATATGGGCTGCCTCGTATGCGGAGGAAAGGGCTGCTCCGTCTGCAAGCACGTCGGCTGGATTGAAGTCATGCCCGGCGGTACTCCTCACCCCAACGTACTCAAAGCAGCAGGTCTCGATCCCGATGAATACACCGGCTTCTACGTGAACATCGGTCTTGACAGACTTGTAATGATGCGCTACGGTGTCGATGACGTTCGTCTGTTCCACAGTGCAGACCTGCGTTTCCTCGAACAGTTCCATTGATAAGGAAGGAGTACGAAAATGAAATTATCTCTTTCATGGATTAAAGATTACGTGGATCTTCCTTCCACACTCGATACGAAGCAGCTTTCCTACGACCTGACCATGAGAACGGTTGAGGTTGAAGGAGCAGAAAACCTTGCCGACAGATTCGAAAACATTATCGTCGGTAAAATTCTGAGCATTGCACAGCATCCCAATGCAGACAAGCTGAGAATCTGCACGACCGATATCGGCGGCGAAACCAAGGAAATCGTATGCGGAGGCATCAACCTTTACGAGGGTATGAAGGTCTGCGTATCAAAGCCCGGAGCCATAGTAAAGTGGCACGGCGAAGGCGAACCCGTCGTTATCAAGAACGCAAAGCTGCGCGGAGTTGAAAGCTACGGAATGATCTGCGCATCAGTAGAAGTCGGACTCGTAGATCTTTTCCCCGCAAAGGAAGAGGCCGAGGTTATGGATCTGTCCGCTTTTGATGCTCCTGCCGGAACACCCATTGCTGACGCTCTGGACTTAAACGACATCATTCTCGAAATAGACAACAAGTCAATGACAAACCGTCCCGACCTCTGGGGTCACTACGGAATTGCCCGCGAGCTTGCCGCAATTTACGGCCTGCCGCTTAAAAAAATAGAAAATTACGTTCCCACCTGTGCCGAAAACGATTTCACGGTTGAAATCACCGACACGAAGGGCTGCCCGAGATACATCGGTGTCAGAATGGATGGCGTCAGCGTAAAGCCTGCTCCTTATGCCATGCAGAACCGTATATGGAAGGTCGGTATGCGTCCCATCAACGCACTTGTCGATATCACCAACTACGTAATGCTTGCAACAGGCCAGCCGACTCACGCTTTCGATTGCGACAATATCTCAGGACATATCAACGTCCGCCGTGCCGCTGAAGGCGAAAAGCTTGAACTCCTCAACGGAAAGAACTTAAGCCTCAAGTCAGACGACCTTGTAATTACGGATGCCGAAGGACCGGTAGCGCTTGCCGGAGTTATGGGCGGCGCAAAGGATTCAATCCTTCCCAAGACCGAAAAGGTCATTCTCGAGGTTGCAAACTTTGAATCCCGCGGCATCAGAAAGACCGCACTCAGATACGATAACCGTACCGAGGCTTCTTCAAGATATGAAAAGGCCGTCGATACACAGAGAGTTGACCAGGCACTCGCCCTGTCAATGAAGCTGTTCTCAGAGCTCTATCCCGAAATGAAGGTCACGGGCTTCTGCGACAGAAAGTATTCTGAAACACAGAGATGCGAGCTCGACGTAAGCCTTGACTGGCTTGAACGCCGTCTCGGCAAGCGCATCTCGAACGAGGACATCAAGAGACAGATGACCTCTCTCGGCTTTGATACCGAATTCACCGGCGACAATATGCACGTCGTGGTCCCGACCTGGCGTTCAACCGGCGACGTATCAATCAAGGCCGACATTATGGAGGAGGTCGCAAGACTTTACGGCTACGAAAACTTCGAGCCCACCTCCATCACCACAACCTTCGAGGGCGCCATCAACCAGCTCGACAAAGATCTTGTCCGCAGAATCAAGGAATATCTTTCAATCCGCTGCGGAATGCAGGAGGTCTTCACATACCCCTGGATGGAAACTCCTACGGCTGAAGCCGTACTCGGAGGCTTTGACGGGGTTCTGGCTCTCGCAACTCCTCCTTCTCCCGAAGAGAAGTATATCCGTTCCTCGCTGCTTCCCAATATCTGCGATGCAGTCGTTAAGAACGAAAGATACTATACCGATTTCGCAATTTACGAAGAGGCTCAGGTCTTTGCCGACAGAAATTACGTGTCAAAGTATGATGCAAGCGAGCTGCTTCCCGAGCAGAGACGCTGCATTGCCGGTGCCTTTGCGGGATCATCCAACGATATAACCGGTCTTTTCCGCAAGGCAAAGGGCGTTATCGAGAATATGTCCCGTTACACCCACATGACAGGATTTGAGTTCCGCAAGGAAGAGAAGCCTGTCTGGGCAGATGACACGGTATGGCTCAACGTATTCGTTGACGGCAAGAAGATAGGCGATATGGCCCTTCTTGCCCGCAAGACGGCTATGGCTGTCGGTGTACGCAATCTCGCCGTCATGCTCTTCGAGCTTGATACAGACGAGATGAATCCCTTCACGTCCAGAACCAACGGTTTTGAACATCTGAAGGAGTACCCCGTTGTCGAATACGACGTATCGCTGCTGTTTGATTCCGCCGTTAAGTGGGAAACAATCTATACGACAGTTGTCGGAAAGAAGAACCCCGACAGCCTTGTCAAGGAAGCTGCCTTCGTCGACGAATATCACGGCAAGCAGGTTCCCGCCGGCAAGAAATCCGTCACCGTCAAGCTTTATATCGGTGCCGATGACCGCACTCTTAAGTCTGAGGAGATTGAAAAGTGTGCCGATTCCGTAATCCGCAAGCTTGAAAAGGTTCTCGGAGCTGAAATGCGCAGATAAAATCGGATTTTCCTGCTGAATACTTTAAACGTTTCTGTGGCAACACTGTGGCGTTTGTACGAAAAATGCAGGGATTCCGGTTAATATAAACGGGGGCACCATACCCCCGTTTATTAAAAAGTGTTCTTATTATTTTTCCAAGGAGTTCTGAGATGGCCAAGAAAACCAGAGAAGAGAAGAAAATTGAAAAAGAACTGAAAAAGAGCATAAAGGAAGCTGAAAAAGCAAGAAAAGAACTTGAAAAGAAGGCAAACTCTCTGTGGGTTGACTTCAAAAAGTTCGTCGCAAAAGGAAACGTCGTTGATTTAGCCGTAGCCGTTATCGTCGGTGCCGCATTCAATAAGGTTGTTAATACTCTGGTTTCAAACATTATTACCCCGCTGACGTCTCTGCTTCTTCCGTCAGGCGATGATTATACCCAGCTTAAATGGGTTCTCAGAACCGGCATTGAAGCGAATGAGGAGCTCGGAATCAAGGCTGTTCCTGAGATAGCCGTGACCTATGGCGTTTTCCTTGAAGCGCTTGTCGATTTTCTGATAATTTCATTTACTTTGTTTATGGTCATCCGGACCTTCCTGAAAATCAAGAATGCCATAAATAAAAAGGAAATAGAAGCGGCAAAGATTAAGGCTGCAGAGGCCGATGCAAAGAAAAAGGCCGCGGCTGAAGCCGAGGCCGCAAAACAGGAACAGATCAAGAAGAATTTCATCGATGACGTTGCCGCACAGGCCGATGAGCTTAAGGAAATCAAAGAGATTCTGCTTCGTATGGAAAAGAATAAACAGACACTGTAATAGTCGTCAAAAGATGACAGGGGGACGTTTCTTCTGTCATCTTTTTTGTTTGGATGACAGGGGACGGTTCTTTTGTCATCTTCTTTGGTAAAAAAAGGTGACAGGGAAAACGACCCGAGTCACCTTTTATTATAAAAAATCAAATAAGTTCAAGTGCGTTTGGCTTGAGCGTTCCGTTGGTTTCGATAATATCGGCGCCGAAATCCTTAACGGCGGCGCGAAGCTCGTCAACCTCAGAGATGAGCCAGATTCCGACCTTGCCGTATCTGTGAAGATCCGCGCAGAATTCCTTTGAAGCCTTTCTCTCATGGCACCAGGCAGTAGCCTTGTTGTCAAAGGGAATCCAGACAGTAGTGCGGTCTTTTATGTTTGCTTCAATGAACGAAAGAACGCTGTCGGTAAGAGTGCCGTCGTAGTGCATTTCCGCTTCGGGGAAGGCTTCGGCAAGGAACTTGAGATAGGGGAAGGTCTTGCAGGTAAAACCGATGCGTGAACCCATATCAGCGTTTCTTATGTCGGACATAAAGATTTCGAACTGCTTTTCGCTGAAGGACTGGAATACGTTGTCGAGCTTTACGGAGAGCGTGCTGTTGTTTTTGATAAAATCAAGCGCCTCGGCAAGAGTCGGGATTTTCGTTCCTCTGAATTCCTCACCCTTAAAGATGCCGGCGTCAAGTTCCTTGACTTCGGCAAGAGTCAGAGCCGTTGAAGCGGTTTTTTCTTCAAATTCAGTGCCGTCTGGACGCCGTGTCGTTCTGTTGTAGGTTCCGTCGTGCAGACATATACAAACGTCGTCGGCAGTGAATTTATTGTCCATTTCTATTACGTGATATTTCTGGTCGATTGCCGCCTTATATGAAACGAGAGTGTTTTCTGGATAGAAGGCGCTGTCACCTCTGTGAGCTTGAAATCTGAAGTTTTCGTAAGCCATGAAAAAGCCTTTCTGCATAGTTTGCACCGTGAAATTTATAATCAATTAACAATTATTTTATCACTGATTACATTATATGTCAATATTTTTACACAAAAATGGTTGATTATTCTTTATTTTTATAATATAATTATTTGATTAATAATATGGAGTCTTTTATATATGAAACTTGATTTTTTACTCAGAGATATATTTCAGACTGACCGTGGCAGGGCTGTTGTTCTCGGCTTCGGTATTTCAAACAGGCCTCTTTGCCGTGTACTCCTTTCAATGCTTCCGCCTGAGAGAATTGTCATTCGTGACAAAAAAGCACGCGAAGAGCTTGACGTTCCCGCTGAGCTTGAAAACGCCGTATTCATTACGGGAAAAGATCCCTGTGACGGAATCTGTGATTCCGCTTCGATGACGGGGACTGTAATTTTTCGAAGCCCCGGCATACGTCCTGATTCAGGGGACCTGCAGGAGGCCGTAAAACGCGGCGCAATTCTGACATCCGAGATGGAATGGTTCTGCGATGCCTGTCCCGGGGATATTTTTACGGTTACAGGCAGCGACGGAAAGACCACTTCAACGACACTGACAAATCTTTTGCTTTCGGAAAGCCCACATCGCAGCTTTGTCGGAGGCAACATAGGCACTCCTCTTCTTCCGCTCGTCAGAGATATGAAGAGAAACGACTGCGCGGTTCTTGAGCTTTCAAGCTTCCAGCTTTTTACCATGCACGGACCTGCAAAGAGAGCAGCAATTACCAATATTACTCCTAACCATCTTAACTGGCACAAGGATATGGACGAGTATATCGCCTGCAAGTATAACGTGTTCGGTGACAGAACCGAACTGCTCGTCCTGAATGCCAAGGATAAGAACAGCGAACGCGCCGCAAAGTTGTTCCGCGGACACGTAACTTTCTTTACAGCGCATAATGATGAAAAGGACACGTACTCCACGCTTACCGAAGGTCGCCGCGATTCTGACCTGCTTTATCTGAAGAACGGCTGCATTACGTATTGTGACGGAAGACACGACAGAGAAATTCTGCCAATTTCGGAGATAAAAATCCCGGGTCTTCATAACGTAGAGAACTTTATGGTGGCCATTGCACTTACACGCGGTTATGTCGGAATCAAGTCGATTAAGAAGATTGCAAACGAATTCGGCGGGGTTGAGCACCGTTTTGAACTCGTGCGTGAAAAAGAAGGAGTTAAATATTATAACAGTTCAATTGATTCAACCCCTACAAGAACTCTTGCTGCACTGTCGAATCTCAGCTGCCGACCTGTCGTAATACTCGGAGGAAGAGACAAGCACGTTCCTTTTGACACGCTTGCTGCCGAACTGTATAAAAAGGCATCTGCCGTCGTACTTACCGGAGAAGCAGCCGGAATCATTGAAACTGCAATGAAGAAAGCTGCAGAGACAAGAGAAGATATGGGCGAAAATCTGAAGCTTGTTCGCGTTGACGATTTTGATGAGGCTCTCAGAACAGCATCGTCTCTTGCAACACCGGGCAGTGCCGTCATTTTGTCTCCGGCCTGTACCTCATTTGACAGGTTTGCCAATTTCGAAGAAAGAGGCAGACATTTTAAGGATATTATAAATTCACTTTGATTAATACGTTTTCAGCGGTTAATATCCGCAAGGATTTACAGACCGTAACTGACAGAAAGGGAATAAAATGAAAAAAATGAGCGATGAAGAACTGCTGGCGCTGGCTTCCCGGGGGGAAGTTGAAATGAAGCAGCTTTTTGACAGAATTGATTCAATATCATATGAAAATACCAGCCGTGTTCTTGACGCTTTCAGAAAAGAGAGGGTCAGTGATTCCTGTTTTGCGGGTACTACGGGTTACGGATATGATGACCGCGGACGCGAGGTGCTTGACAGGGTCTGGGCCAGGGTGTTCGGAACGGAAGCGGCACTTGTCAGACACAATTTCGTAAACGGCACTCACGCGATTTCAACGGCACTCTTCGGTCTTCTTCGTCCCGGTGACACGCTTCTCGCCGTAACCGGAAAGCCTTATGATACGCTTGACGGTGTTATCGGTATCACAGGCGCTGACGGAAACGGAAGTCTTGCCGATTTCGGCGTTAAATACGCTCAGATTGAGCTGAAGGGCGGAATTGAGAAGGGAAGAATCGATCTTGATGCCGTTGCTGAAAGGCTGAAATCCGATCCTTCGGTAAAAGTTCTTGAGGTTCAGCGTTCAAAAGGATATCTTAACCGCCGCACGCTTTTCCCCGATGAAATAACCGAGCTTTACGAGCTTGCACATTCCATCAGGGACGATATTTTCGTTGTCGTCGACAACTGCTACGGCGAATTCACAGATGTGAAAGAACCCAAGGCCGACCTGCTTGTCGGTTCACTTATCAAGAACCCGGGCGGTGGAATGGCGCTGACCGGAGGATACCTTGCCGGCAGTGCCAAAGCCGTCGAGCTTGCCTCATACAGACTGACGACCGTCGGTGTCGGAGGTGAGGTCGGCTGCACACTCGGTCAGAACAGAAATATGTTCCAGGGCCTGTTTTATGCTCCTCATACCACTGCGGCGGCACTCAAGACGGCTCATCTGGCAGCATATATATTCGACAGCCTCGGATATGAGGTTTTCCCGACCTGGAATGAAAGACGCGCGGACATCATTCAGACCGTAATAACCCATTCAAGAGAAGCCCTGTGCAATTTCTGCGTCGGAATTCAGTCCGGCTCCCCCGTTGATTCCTACGTAGAGCCTCAGCCCTGGGCAATGCCTGGCTACAGTGACGAGGTTATTATGGCAGCCGGATGTTTCGTTCAGGGGGCATCTCTGGAGCTCTCCGCCGACGGTCCCCTGCGTGAGCCCTATACAGCCTATTTCCAGGGCGGACTTACCTATGAAAGCGGTAAATACGGAATTTTAAAGGCAGCCGCAAGAGTCGGCAGAAAAACCAATTGAAAACAATAGAAAGCAAATGATTATTATGAAAAAAACAACCAAAATCCTGTCAATTATTCTTATCGCTGTTCTTGCTTTGTCAGCGCTGTCTTCCTGCGGTGATTCCGAAATACCGGACGGTTATATGTCGGTTTCCCCTTCGGGCTCCTCTTTCAATCTTTATGTGCCCAAGTCCTGGGTGGATAATTCCGCCTGCGGAACTGCTTCGGCGGTTTACTCCGCAACAGATAAGTCAAACGTCAGCGTGACCTGCATTACAGCCGACGAATCCTTTACAACGCTTGAAGAATATCTTGTTTACGCCGATGCCTGCCTGCGCGAATCTCTTCCGGGCTACGCACTGAAGAAATCGACCTCATCATCTGCCGTTGCATCGTCTTCAATTGATTCTTCAGCTACTGAGCTGACAGACGGCACCGTAAGCTCGTCTTCCTTAAACGTTCTCGATGTTGCACAAAAGACTAAGCTTGCAGGTCTGAACGCCCTCAGATTTGACTATTCATGTACTGTCTCGGGCACTGCTTACAATTTCAGACAGATTGTCTGCCTGCATTCAAACCTTTTCTACGTTTTCACCTATACCGCCGAAGCAGATATTTTCGACAGCCATCTTTACGAAGTAAAAGAAATCGTTTCTTATATTTCTTTCAGATAATCAATGGATTATATCTATCTTGACAACAGCGCCACGACGGCTCTGTCGGATACGGCAAAGCAGGCTATGACGGAAGCCATGAATCTGTACGGAAATCCCTCATCGCTTCACGGTCCCGGTCAGATTTCGGCAACCCGGCTTTCGGAATGCCGTCAGAAGCTGCTTTCCGCCTGCGGAATCCGCGACGGCTTTCACGTTTTCTTTACGGGCTCCGGCTCTGAAGCAAACAATATGGCAATAACCGGTGCTGCGTCGGCAGGGAAGCACTACGCTTCAAAGCGTATTCTGACCACCGATTCGGAACATCCTTCCGTTCATAACTCAGCCGCATATGCTTCCTCGCGCTTCGGCTTCGAGTACGTTCAGATACCTACGCGCGGCGGTGTCCTTGATCTTGATTTTCTTGAGAAGGAGCTCAAAAAAGGAGCTGCCATAGTCTCATTTATGCTTGTCAACAATGAAACGGGAGCTCTTTATGACATTGAGTCGGCATCTAAGCTTGTCAGAAAATATTGTCCGGACGCCTTCATTCACTGTGACTGCGTTCAGGGCTTTACGCGTGTAAAGCTCCCCATAAAATCCGTTGACGCATTTACCGTCAGTGCACACAAAATTCACGGCCCCAAGGGCTGTGCAGCTCTTTTTCTGTCTGACGCGGCATTCAGGCGCCACACGCTGGTTCCGCTGATTAACGGCGGAGGTCAGGAAGAAAGTCTGAGAGCCGGTACCGAGAATCTGGTTTGCATAGCGGGCTTCGCCGCTGCTGCCTGTGAAGCAAATAAAAAAACGGCTGATAATTCAGCCATCCTCGATAATCTGTTTGAGCTTGCGTCACAGAAAATCGCTGCCGCCGGCTGCCGCCTCAACGTACCTCCGGTTCACGTAAGTCACATACTCAGTGTGACGCTTCCCGATATCAAAAGCCAGACTATGCTGAGCTTTCTGTCAGCGAAGGGAATATGCGTTTCGGCGGGCTCCGCCTGTTCATCTAAGGACCGCCACATCAGTCCTTCACTTCATGCATTCGGTCTGTCGGACTCCGAAGCCGACTCAACGATACGCGTAAGCCTTTGTGCCGATAACACAGCTGCTGACATAGACGCTCTCGCCTCCGCTCTTGCGGACGGCGTTTCCCGCCTTGTCAGAATACACAGATAATATAAGCGTGCCGGGGGGCAGTCCCCTGGCACGCTGAATTTTTATATGTATTTTTATTCCGCCGGTACGTAAGTTACCTTTGCGTATGAATAAATGACATCGCTGATTTTTTCGGTCTTGGCTTTCTGCTTGAGATATCCTTCACCGTAGTAGCTTTCAAAGAGAGCTTCAATTTCTGAGGCAGAGTAAGTGTACCCCTGGGCGTTGTAGCTTTCAACAAGATTGTTGAGATATTCTTTGTAAACATCATCGGTGATTTCAATGTTCTCGCACTTGCAGATATAGTTCTCGATCAGTTCATCGCGGACTATTTCCTTTGCCATCTCTTCAAGACTTTCTTCGGTATATCCGTACTGAAGAAGCATTGACGAATAGCTGACGCCGTATGCCGCAGCCATCTGTCCTATGTAATTTGAGTAATATTCATGATAATACTGAACCTGCTGTGCCGGATATTCCTTGATAACCGCAAGTTCGGGCAGCTTGTTCCAAAGTGCCTCTGTAACGTCATTGAACTGAAGGTAGCGGTCCATTTCTTCGAGATACTGCTTGAAATATACTCTGTAAGCTGCAACGGTATTGGCATTTCCGTTTGACAGCTTGCCGGCAATTTCATCAGTGAGTTCGGTCTTGCAGACTCCGTTTACCGTTACTTCGAACGTTACGGCCTTGCCTGCAAGTGTTGCAGAATAATTGTCCGGGAAAACAAGGTTTAGAGTGACCGTTTTACCGGGCTCAACCCCGATAAGTCCATCGGCAAAGCCCGTAATATATCCGCTGTTTTCTTTGTCAAGAAGAATTGACTGATTGTCAGACGTTCCGCCCGAGAACTGCTCGCCGTCCATAAAGCCCTTGTAAGAGATATCGGCATAATCGCCTTCTTCGGTTTTGCGGCTTGTGTCAATTGTATAATAGTCGTAGTAGACCATAATTGCTTCAAGCTCTTCGTCAAGAATCTTGTCTGTAATCTCACGGATTTCGTAGCTTGAAGTCACTTCAAGCCCTTTGTAATCGAGGGAAATGTATTTTGAGAGATCAAGCGTGCTGTAGTCTATCTGATCGACTGTAATATCCGGAATTTCATCCGTTTCAGCCGCCTGTGTTTCAGGAGTTGCCGTTTGTACAGAATATACCGTCTGGCTTACGCCGAACATATCTGCAATACCGCAGGACGTGAGTGATATCAGTAAAAGGACGGATATCAGGAGAACGGAAAATGCTCTTTTCATTTGGAACCTCATTTGGGGAAAGGGTAAAAATATACCGCGTCGGGATTATTACCAGACGCGGTATAGGGAACTGTGATGTCAGTCAGCCTTCTTAGCGACTACTTCCTTGCCGTCATACATGCCGCATTCGGGGCAAACGTGATGGGCTTTGATAAGTGCGCCGCAGTTGGGGCACTTTACAAGACCGGGAGTCTGGAGCTTCCATGTGCTGGAGCGTCTCTTGTCTCTGCGGGCCTTGGATGTTTTTCTCTTCGGTACAGCCATAACTAACCTCCTGTATTTCTCTTAATAATAAACCTTGTTTTGAAATCAGTCTTTTGAGAAGATTTCCTTCAGCTTGTTCCATCTCGGATCTGTTTCGGCAGGAGCACAACCGCATTCGCCTGATGCAGGTAATTTCTTACCGCATTTCGGGCAAAGTCCGCGGCAGCTCTCTCTGCAGAGCAGAACCATCGGGAATTCAAGAAAGACAGATTCGCAGATTGTACTGTCGGGATCGATGAAGCCCTTGTGAATTACAAGGTATTCTTCGGCATTCTCTTCAAGAACATCTTCTGCAACCGTCCCCTCGGTGACGAGTGTGCGGTTGAATTCGAACTTCAGAGTACCGTTTACCGTGTCCAGGCAGCGTGCACACTGTCCGCGATAGGGAACCGAAGCTTCGGACGTCAGACGGATGTATCCGCCGCTGTCCTCAATTACGCCCTTCAGTCTTGAACCCGGAAGAATCGTTACACCTTCAGGGGCACTGTCGGGACTTATTTCGGCATCGATATTGATGGAGCGTACCTCGCCGCGCAGAAGCGCAGAAAGATCAACTGTCATAATATGTCTCCTTCGCGAAATATGCGCTAAAAAGCAACATATATTATATTACTTTTGCTCGATTGTGTCAACAGTTTTTTTTATTTTTTGGTAAGACGCTCTGTATCGCGGCAGATTACGAGCTCCTCATCAGTAGGAATTACGTATACGGGAATCTTGGAATCCTCAGCGGAAATCTTGATGATGTTGGGCTGACGGAAAGCCTTGAGGTTCATTTCGGGATCGAGCTTGATTCCGAAGTATTCCATATTCTCGCAGATAATCCAGCGAAGTCTGGGGTTGTTCTCACCGAGACCGGCTGTGAATACGACGGCATCAAGACCGTTCATAAGAGCAGCGTAGCCGCCGATGAACTTCTTTACCTGATGCTTGAGAATGTCAACAGCGAGGTTGCACTTTTCGTAGTTGGGATCGGAAGGACCCTTGGCAATTGCGTCTTCAAGGTCACGTGAGTCAGAGGAGAAGCCGTCGGTAAGACCGATGTAACCGCACTTCTTATTCATGTACTTATCGACTTCGTCGGGGGTCATGTTCTTCTTCTTCATGATGTAAGGAACGATGGCGGGGTCGATATCGCCGCAGCGTGTTCCCATAACTACACCGGCAAGGGGAGTGAAGCCCATTGAGGTGTCGATAACCTTACCGTCCTGGATGGCGGAGATTGAAGAACCGTTTCCGATATGGCAGGTGACGATCTTCGTGCCTTCTGCCTTGCCGCCGAGAATGCGGATCATTTCACCGGCAACGTATCTGTGAGACGTACCGTGTGCACCGTAACGGCGGATGTGGTACTCTTCGTACATATCGTTTGAAATACCGTATCTGTAAGCTTCGGCAGGCATTGTCTGATGGAAGGCAGTATCAAATACGAGAACACTGGGCACGTCGGGAAGAACAGCCTTGCAACCGTAGATAGCCTGAAGATGAGCGCCTGTGTGAAGAGGAGCAAAATCGTAGCACTGCTCGAGCTTCTTGATAACTTCATCTGTAACGAGAACGGATTCAGAGAAGAAGTAGCCGCCGTGAACCACGCGGTGTCCGATGGCTTCGATTTCTTTCATATCGCTGATAACACCGATTTCTTTGTCGGTCAGAGCATCAATAACGATACGGATGGCGTCAGTGTGTGTGGCAATGGGCATTTCATTCTTTGTGCGGGTGCCCTTAACCAGATTTTTGTGATCGAGAACGCCCATGGCGTCGCCGATTCTCTCGCAGATACCCTTAGCGGAAACGCTGTAATCTGTGGTATCGAAGAGCTGATACTTGAGTGAACTGGACCCTGCGTTGACAACGAGAATCTTCATTTTACAAGTCCTCCATATAATTTTAATATTTTCATAACTTTAATATTATACAATAATGTCCGTTCAAAATCAAGATATTTTTACCTTTTTCTGCCTTTTCAAGGCTGATTATTTAAGAAAGGAAGGCAAACACGTGAAAAAAGTCGGAATTGTCTGCGAGTTCAATCCAATGCACAACGGACATGTATATATGCTCGACCGTTTAAGGACGGAAGGAGCCCGACAGATATTATGCGTGATGTCCTCTTATTTCGTTCAGCGCTGTGAACCCGCCTGTGTTCCACCTGCTTTCAGGGCGTCGTGTGCCGCAAGCTGCGGGGCTGATGCCGTCTTTGAACTTCCGTTTCCGTACAGCTGTGCATCGGCCGAGTTTTTTGCTCAGGCCGGGGTATATATTCTATCACAGCTCGGCTGCGATACGATAGCCTTCGGCTCTGAATGCGGGGATATTGACACCTTGTCCGGGCTTGCCGATGAAGAAAAAGTTACGGCAGAAAAGGACAAAGGAAGTGCCAGCGGACAGAGAAGACTTGCCCCGAACGATATACTGGCTGTCGAATATATAAGAGCCGCCCGAAGATTAAAGTTCAATATTGATTTTTATACCGTAAAACGCGAAGGCACGGCTCACAACAGCTGTTTCGTCTCAGATAACGCAGCTTTTCCGTCCTCGAGTGCCGTTAGAACTCAGATTAAGAACGGCAGTGTGCCTGAAGGACTTCCTTTGGCAATGATTTCAGAGTATTCAGCTGCCGAAAAAACTGGTATGGCTCCGGTCTTTGACAACTTACTCGGGACTGCGCTTTATACGTATTGGCGCTGTGCAGACCCTGATGAAAACGCAGTATATGCTGAATGTGCCGGAGGAGTATCCGGACGGCTTCACAATGCAGCGCTTTCAGCCTGTTCTTACGCTGAAATGATGCAGCTGGCTGCAACGAAAAAATATACGGATGCAAGACTGCGAAGAGCGTCTCTTTATGCGTTTCTCGGTGTGAAAGAGGCAGACCTGAAGACCTTGCCCGCATACACAAGATTGCTTGCAATGAATGAAAACGGAAGGGAGATACTGAAATATCTTCCTTCTGAAGCAGCCGTTACCGTGGCTTCCAAGGTACGGGACATACCCGGCAGTGATGCTGCGTTCCGGCAGTCAGAACTTGAAAAAAAGGCTGAATCTCTGTATACCGCGATATTACCGCAGCCATGCAAAGCCGGGACTCTGTTTTCGGCGAGTGCCCGCATCAAAAAAAATAAGGATTGACTTTTGAGCTTTACTGTGGTAAAATATACTGTAAATTTATTATTATGAAGGAGTATGCAGTATGGCCGAAGAGTTAAAACTTGTCGAAGGCAAGTACCTTACATATAAGGGCGTTCCGGTTGTCCGTGAAGGCTCAACCATCTGCTACGGGGATAAGAACGAGAAATGTTTTCTCATTCTTGAAATTATGTCATATAAGACAGAAAACCGTCAGCAGATTCCCGATAAAATTCTGATTCAGGTAGTTGATTCAGAAGATCCCAACAAAATCATCAAGCAGGGTGACAAGAACGGCCTTTCCGAAGCTCTCAAATTCGGAACAGCCTGGCTTGACAATGCAAATCACTGATCAGACGGATTATTAAATTAAATAATGAAGAACAGTAAACACGGTTTTATGAATCCGGTAAAACTGACCGGACTTGTCTGTGTTTTGATCTCCGTTCTTTGTGTGCTGAACAGCTGTGCCCTCACAGACTTCCTGTTTGGGACTCCTTCCGAGACTGAAGTTTCCGGTATTTCCGTGGACGTGTCAGAAGACACGTCGGTTGAGACCAAGAGTCCTGAAGGTCCCGATGAAACAGGGGGAACCGGCGAAGATAGCCGCACTCCGGATGATACAAACACACCGGCAGTCAGCACAGGCTCAAGTGATACGGAAGCAACGCCCAAGGCACTCTTCCTCGACCCGCTGACCGGGCTGTGGACAGAGAACGATTATTCGAGTGTGCGTCCCGTTTCAATTATTATCGATAATATTTCGGCTGCTTCGCCTCAGAGCGGTATTTCAAGAGCCGATATTATGATTGAATGTATGGCCGAGGGCGGAATTTCCCGTCTGATACTTATTACAAACAAGTACTCAGCCAATGAGGTGTACGGACCGGTACGTTCAATCCGCGATTATATGGTATCCCTTTCCCAAGCTTTCGGAACGCTGATGGTCGGCGCCGGTTACAGCCCCACGGGATATACGGCAATATTCAACAACGCACTAAATTATATTGACGGAACTCATGACAGATATGCTTCGTCAGGCTTCTTCCGCGACCCTCAGAGATATGCATCGGCAGGTTACGAACATTCGCTGATGATCACCGGAACCGGTATCAAGGCTCTTGCAGCTCATAACAACTTCTCACTGGTTACTGCATACGGCAAACCGGTTCTCAATTTCGTTGAGAAAGCAGTTGCACAGACAGTCGACGTTACAAGCTCGGCCACTGACAGTTCCGCAATAATCAGCGAGCCTGTCGTTACTTCCTCCGATAAGAGTGAAGAAGCAGTTCACACCATTCTAACTTATTCAAGCACTCAGCAGATTCAGCTTATTTACAGCCGCAGCGAGGACGCCTATTACAGGTACCAGTTCGGTATCAAGTCCCACTGCGACGCTGAAAACGGTCAGCAGCTTCGCTTTGAGAACGTTTTCATTCTATTTGCAAAACAATCACTCATAACCGGTGATGAAGCAGGAAGACTGAACGTTCAGACAACAGGTACCGGCACGGGATATTTCCTTTGCGGAGGAAAATATATTCCGATCACCTGGTCACGTTCTGATATTCTTTCATCCTTCGTTTTCAAGGACGAAAAAGGAAATGACGTAGAGCTGACACCCGGTAAGACCTTTATCACAGTAATGGATTCGACCAAGAAGAACACTTCTTCCGTCATTCTCAATTACAGAGTTGAGAAGAGCGAACCGGAAACTACTGCGGTTCCCGAAATGCCTGCTTCACCTGAAGAGATAATCGTTCCGCAGTAAACGCTTAGATATTATTCTGAAGCTGAGATGATTTTTGCTTCAGAACATAAAAGGAAGCAGCACTGCTGCTTCCGATACGGAGATGTAGCCAAGCGGTAAGGCAACAGACTTTGACTCTGTCATTTCGATGGTCCGAATCCATCCATCTCTGCCAGAACAGCCGGAAGATTTCTTCCGGCTTGTTTTCTAATACAAGAAAAGCAGGCTTTCGCCTGCTTAACATTGGTGGACCATCAAGGACTCGAACCTTGGACC
>DCGL01000115.1:17112-25681 GCA_002314565.1 Clostridiales bacterium UBA1779 | reverse complement strand
GCCTCGTTATGACCGCTTCGATATCCCTCCATATTTGGGCAAAAACGATTTCGGAACATTCGCGTTAGCGAAATATCCCTCCGTGTGATTTTACTCAACTCGTTCGTTTTACGACCTTGATATAATACCACAAAAGACAGCCTTTGTCAAGCATTTTCTTAATATCATTAAAAAAAGCAGCGATTTCGGTCTTTTTATTCAAATTAACAAAAAAGACCGACGGGGTTCGAAAAAATCTGACAGGAGAAACGTCCCCCTGTCAGATTTAAATAAAGCGGCCTTATTTATCCTCAAGCCTCATGAAAAACTTTTCCTGGAACGGCGAAGCCGTGACGTGGACGGGCTTGAGCTGGGCGGCGGAGCGCCCCTTCATAATCATAATGTCGCGGTAAAGCAAGAAGGTCTGGTCCTGCAGAATGCGGATCTGCATATTGCGGGCAGTGCCGGTTGCAAGCTTGTTTCCGTACGAAGGATTTGCTTTCACAAGATTTTCTTCGGTGATATCGCGCAGCCCTGCAATATCAAGTTCCGCCGGTCTGTTATGAAGCTCGTACAGGAAAATGTACCGGCCTCCTTCTTCGTCTGTATGCGGGCAGACGACGTAGTCGGTCATATCAAGGCCCATAGCGCGGCAGCTTTCTTCGGCAGTGAATCTCAGAGCCTTCTCGCTGGTTTTTTCGGCAAACATGCTGACTGCGTAGCCGGCGCGGTTGACAAACTGCACGGTCGGGGTTTTGTTGTAGAAGCCGGTGACCTCAAAAACGTCCTTCATGCGGTATCTGAACAGGCCGTTGACGTTTGTGATGACGAGCTCGTACTGACGTCCGACCTCAAGCTCGTGCATAAGCTTCGTGCCGCCGCTCAGATCGGATTCACCGTCAACAACGGGAATGAATTCCATAAAGGTCGTGTCGGGTGTTAAGACGGAGTTCGAATTGTCGAGTTCGAAGGGAACCGAGAACAGGCCCTCTGAAGCTGAAACGCCGAGATACAGAAAGCGGATTTTGTCACTGAAGTATTTTTCGCGGAGTTTATCAGTGTAGGTCTGGAAGCCGGCTCCTCCGACAAAAATGAAGAATTCAAGGCGCGGCCAGATAAGCGGAGCAACCGGGCTTTCAAAGCCTTTTTCAAATATTGCTCTGAGCTCTGCGGCACGCTTGGGGTCGGGTTTCATATTTTTGTTGACGGAAGCGGCAACCTCTTCAGGGATGGAGCCCCTCTCTCCCACTCTTCCCTCTTCGATATCAAGGCAGAGATCCTGCCAGTTGTTTTCGATAAAGCGCATAATTTCAAGCAGAAAGCTTGAGAAAGTGACGTTTCCGTACGTGACGTTGCGCTCCTTCAGTGCAAAAAGCGCGTGAAGGTAACGCGTGTACGTCCCGATAACAGACGGCTGTCTGGCTTCCTTCGGGGAGGTATACATCATTTTTGCCGTGTCAAGATTCATAAAAGGCATGGCCTTGCTGAGTCTTGCAGCCTGAAGTGAGGAGGCGCAGCCCACGCTTACCCCTGTCGGAAGAACCTTGTAGCTTCCCTCGGTAAGACTGAAGCCCTTTCCGTACGTCCACTTCGTGCCTATGGCGTCGGAAACCACACGGTTCAGATATTTTGCATTGTATTTTGCAAAGAACGAAACGTGCTTTTCGACTACGGGAATACGTTTCGGAACACCGAGCGTTCCGGAGGTAACGTTAAAATGAACGACTTCATCTGAAGTGAGTACGTTCTTTTCGCCTTTAACCATACGCTCGATTGCATGACTGTAAAAGTCGTAATCGGTCAGCGGTATGCGCTTTCTGAATTCATCAACGGTTTTTACCGTGGGAAGGTCATACTTGTCACCGAATTCGGTTGTTGCGGCGGAGCGGATGATACTCATAAGCAGCTCCGTCTGATATTTTTCCGGGTCACGCGTAAATACGTCAAGGTCATCTTTGACCTTTCCGCCTCCTTTTACCAGCATTTTCAGAATGAAACTTACGAGTTTACCCATTTTTGAACTCCTTCTGATAATAATTAATCAATAAACAATATAAAGTTCATACGCGTACTTTGAACTCGACTTCGGCAAGCTTTCCGTAGTCGCCTGTAAGGCTTGCCCCGTCTTCGGTTCTGACGGTCCAACCGCTGCGGCAGACCTCGATGTCAAAAACCTGACCGAAGGCGTGAATTCCGCTGACTTTCAGCCGGTCGAGCCCGTCGGGCAGCTGTGGCATAAATTCAAATGAAGAAAATGACAGAGCTTCGATTGCAAGCATTCCTTCGGTGACAATCTGGCAGAACAGAGCGGATTCTGCGCTGAGCTGGCGCTGACTTCCTTCGGGATAAGCTTCAACTGCATAGGGAACGTGCTGACATAGCAGCCGTCTTTCACAGTAAAACTTGAGATAATCCCAGGCTTCGTTGCACTTGCCGACACGGAACATACCGCGAAGGCCGTACAGCGTCGAGCGGTCCCAGGCAACGGTCGTGCCCTCCTCGGACAGCTGACCGGCGTCGCTCATAAGATATTCCGACGTGATGGCAGCCGAGGTCCCATCGGAACGTTTGTCAATACCGACGCAGAGCGGCATACAGATCCATGAACGGAGGGTGGTGTTGCCTTCGTAGTAGCGGTAGGTGTGAAAACCGTGAATATCTGCCCCGAAATATTCTTCGCATTTCTTTTCGAGCGTATTCGCGGTTCTCCTGAATTCGTCGGCACAGCGGTGGTCGCCGAGAGCACGGGCGATGCGCGACGCGTACCTGAAGCCGCCGAGTGCAAGCATATTTGTGCAGAGATTGGCCTCCCCGGAAGGCAGACGGTGCTCGAGCTCGTCCGAATCGGAGGTAATCACGCCTTTTTCGTTGATTCTTGATTGGCAGAAACCGGCGCACCAGAGAATCGCCTTCCACAGCACCTTGCCGGGACCCAATTTTCCGCAGGTCAGAGCGTAGCGCGAAGCTCCGTAAAGATACATCGCGGCGTCGCCTCTGTCCCCGGCTCCGTTCCAGTAATCGACTGCTTCGGCAATTATGGAGGAGGGGAATGGTATGTCGTAGGTCGACATATATGGAAAGTACCAGGAGTAAGCCGTGTATCCGGCGTTTACCTGAAGCGGATCCCCGGTGTAAGCCTGCCAGGGTCCGGCGTATTCCACCTGGTCGTTTGCCCAGACGGCTCCGTAATAGGCCTTGCCTCCGGGACAGTGTATGTCTCCCGCTGCGGTTCTGAAAATATTCTCTCCGGCACGGATTTTGGCAAATTCGAACATCGTGTCGAATATTTCGTTTCCGCTTTCCATCTTCAGCGGAGCGACGAGCTCGGACACGCGCTTAAGTCTCTTGAAATATTCGGCTTCGGGCCGGAACGTTTCGGAAACGTCCTCTTCAAGGCCCTGTCTTGCGCTGAAAATCAGGCAGAAGCGTGCTTCCTTTCCGGGTTTCAGTACAAATCCCTTCCCCGCAAAATCGCGGCTTCCGGACAACAGCTTTGCGTCAATCCACGACGAAACGACGCCTTTGGGGCCGAGATAGGTTTCATACGCCTGCTTGCGTTCTCCGTCAACTTCAAGCCTTATATCGTCTTTTCCGATGTTTTCAAGGGTAAGGAGTTCACAAATTGCAGTTTTGTCGGTACAGGGGAAGAATACGTGAACCGCTTTCATATCCGCAGCGTTTTCGTGATATTCGGAGCGGCTTTCCACCCGCCCGCGCAGGATGAACTGCGAAGGCTTTTCTTCATATTTTTCCCCGTTTACGCGCAGATAAGGGATTTTTTCATTGTCAATTTCAACTCTGTATGAGCCTGCCGTTATATTCGGCTTGCGTCTCAGTCTCGGAAAAACCAGAATCCTTGAAAACCTTCCGATTCCGTTTTCAATACCGTATTTTAACGTGACTGAGGCAAAAAGTCCGCTCATCTCAATAAAATCCATATGGTCATCGGGGTATTTAGCGCAGTCCCAGACGAGCTCCGGCACTCCGTTTTCCTTACGGATGAACCAGATTTTTTCGTTTGCCATATATTGTCCCTTTCGCTGAGTCCGTGTTTCGGACTCCTTCTCTTATAAATTAATATTCGGTTGAAAATCTGTATTTTCCGTCACGTGAAACGGTAGCGCAGACGAGGCCTTTTTCGGAGACGCGGAAGTGGCGGATTTTCTGCTTTTTCAGGCGGTCCTCGAAAAGCGTCCAGTCGGCGCCGTCGTCCTCGGTCAGTATGTATTTCGGACAGGCTGCGGCTATCCACTCTGCGGTATTCGAGGTGAAAAGACCGTGGTGGTTGCTCTTGATGAAGTCTGCTCTGAGAAAATCACCGTATTTTTCGGCAAGAGCTCTCTCGCGGCCGGCATAGAGGTCACCGCTCGCGATGAAGCTTGCTTCGCCGAAGGTGAATTTCATCGAAATCGAGGTGTTGTTGACGACGTCGTCCCCCTTGGTGTCAACAGCGAGAACCGCGTCGTCGGGGTTGAAAACGTCGATGCGGACCCCGCCGACGTCGAATTTGTCGCCCTCTCTGACGTGAGTGTTCATCTCGGTGCCCTTGTCTGAAAGATAGTCGAGAAGGGCTTTGAATTCGTCCTTTGCCGCCTTGTATCCTGTGTAGAGGAAGCGGCGGACGCAGCCATTTTTCTTTTCGCTGAGGTGTTTTACGGCGGCAAGGGCGCAGCCGTAGTGGTCTCCGTGCGGGTGGGTGAGCACGAAATAATCGAGGTTCTGAATTTTCAGAGCCTTGACGAAGTTCAGAACGCGTTCTTCGCAGAAGGGGGCTCCGGCATCGATCATCATCGTCTGTCCGTCGGGGAAAACGATGAAGGTGAGGTCACCGGATTTGCCTTTTGCGCCCACGGAAGTCAGATTCGGAGCTGCGACGTGCAGCTTCCCGTCTCCGCCGCGGCGGGCTATACTGCCGAGCTTCGCGCAGAGCTTTGAAAATTCCGAGGATTCCGCGGAAAAATTGAATTTTACGCTGTCAAGGACTGCGTTTCCGCGTGCGGAGGGCGAAACCCTGACGCATTTTTTCCACTGTTCGGCACTGCCCCTGTACGTGATTTTCTCAAGTGCCGTGCAGCCGTTAAAGACCTTGAAGTCGATTGCTCTGAACGTCGACGGGAAAGTAACCTTTCTGAGCGAGACGTTTTTCTCGAGCGCCTTCGGTGAGAGAATCTCAAATCCTTTGCGGAAAATTACCGTTTCCAGCATAATGCAGCTCTGCAAAGCCTCCGAGCCGAGGTATTGCAGTCCTGCGGGCAGCTTCACTTCCCTGAGATTTTCGCACTCCTTGAAGGCGCGGTCGCCGATTCCGGTGATGCCCTTCTTTATATCAATCTCGTAAATTCTGTCTCTGTACTTGTGAAAGGGCGAATATTTCGCTGCAGAATAATCCTGCATTGCCCCTGTCCCTTCGACAACAACGGTCAGTCTGCCTTCGTTTTCGTATACCGTATACGCTGCGGCTGCGCCGCAGCTGCCTTGCTCAAGAATTGTCATGATATTTCCTTTCTTTTTTGCCGGGGTGAACCGGGGGACGTTTCCGGTGGTTCACCGGAAACGTCCCCCGGTTCACTTTGCCTGAAAATCACTTTGCGTCCTTTGATCTGAAAATGAATCCGACGACCATGGTGGGATAGGGGTTTGCCCCGACCCAGCGAAGGAAGTCGGCACCGGCGGCGGGTCGAGAAGTGTTCAGGCCGCGGCCTCCGTCGAAGGCACAGCCGAGAGGAAGAATGGTCTGGTTGTGGCTTTCGAAGCCGATGATGTCACCCGGCAGAAGTTCGCCGTCTTCAACCATTTTCGAGACGGACTTTTTCTGCGAGCGGACGTCGGTTACGTAGAAATTTTCATTGAAGAAATCGGCACTCCCGCCTGAGAAGGAGTACCCGAAGGTGCCGTCGTATTTGTGATTGTAAATGCCGCTTGTATAGAAGCCCGCGTCCTTCATAGCCCAGTTTCCGACGATAACACAGTTGGTCGTGCGGTTGTCGTTAAGTCTGGCGGCAGCCATTGTGGCCTCGTATCCTTTGTTTTCGTAAGTGAAGGGCTTCCCTTGTGCGGTATCGTATTCGAGAATCGCCTGAAGCTTGTAACAGCTTCGGATAATACGGTCCTGAATTGTCAGTATTTTTTCGGGATTTGCATCGTCCCAGTCATCAGCGGCGCTTGAGTTGAACTTTGCTGTGCCGTCAGAAGGAAGGATAATGTCCACGCTTCCGTCGGGCTTGAAATACTGATGAATAAAAGTGTAAATCACCTTCTGAGCCATCGTCGCATTGGCGCAGCCGATATGCAGGTTTCCGTCTCCAAACCAAATCTCGGTTTCAAAACGGCCGTATGCACTTTCATCTGATTTATTGCCGCCCAACACAATTTTGTGTCCGCTTCTGTATTCCGTCTGCGTTTCCAGAGTAATTCCGCAATATTTACGGAAGAAATCCGTAATCGTATACAGCGGGAGCTGCCAGGCTTCGGTATTATCGACGATTACGGTAAAGTCGGAAAGCTTCACTCCATTGATTGTCGCACTTGAAATAGGCATATTTGCTCCTCCTAGTGCAAAAAACGTTTTTATCAATAGTAAATCCGGTTTCGGCACATTGTCCGAAAAACGAGAAATCTTCGGACAGCAATTGTTCGGAATTGCGTCGACGCCCGGATTTTGAATTTCGCATTGAATAATATAAATATAATTTTACCATATTATGCGGCATTCTTCAACAGTTTTGGCGGCGATTTTCCCGAGCTCAGTATATTTCGACAAAATTTGAAAAAACACTTGACTAAATCGCAATAAAGTTATATTCTATTAAAGTATTATTATTACATTCAGGAGTACAAAATTATGAGAAAATGCGCAATCGGTCTTGATTTCGGAACGTCATCCATCAAGGGTATGGTTCTTTCCGAAAATGAGGAGGTCATCGTCAAGGACGGTATCTCCATCGACTACGGAACCGAAACAAACCCTGACGGAACAACATATATTTCACTCGACCCGCTGATGGTTTACGACAGAATGTGTGAGCTGATTCACAGATTCCTCGAAAAGCTTCCCGCAGACTGCAAGGTCACCGCAATGTCCTTCGCACAGGCAAGCGGCAACACCCTGCTCTGCAACAGATGCGGAGCCCCCATCATGAAGGCCTACTCATGGCTCAACCCGAGCTTCATCGCCGAAGCCACTCCCATTCTCGGCACCATCGACAAGGAGGCCAGCCGCGCACTTTCCGGCTGGGGTTACAGCGGATCCTTCCCTCTCGGCCATCTCTCACACATCAAAACCCATAATCCCGAGCTTTTTGCAAAGGCTGCCAAGGTCTGCATGGTCGGCGAATACATCAACCACCGTCTCTGCGGCGAATGGGGCATCGACCGTTCAACCGGAACCCCCTTCTTCCTCATTGAGCAGACGACCGGCAAGTACCACAAGGAATACCTCGACGCTTTCGGAATCACCGAAAAGATGCTTCCGAAGGTTATGAATACAGGCGACGTTCTCGGCAAGATTACAGCCAAGGCCGCAAAGGAAACCGGACTTGACGAAGGAACCGAGATTATTCTCGGAAGCTTCGACTCCCCCGCTGCCGCAAGAGGCAACGACGTTGTAAAGGAAGGTCAGCTGATGATTTCCTGCGGAACCTCCTGGGTTGCCGTATTCCCCGTTGCCGACAGAGAAAAGCTGCTCAAGTTCAAGGCCCTCGTCGATCCCTTCCAGGAGCACGTCGGCGGTCCGTGGATTGGCCTCCTTTCTCTTGCAAAGACCTCTCTCTACGTCGATGAAATCGTAAAGAAATACATTTCCGACACCGAAGAACGTCCTTACCTCTATGACGCTGCCGCCGAAGCCGCCAATCCCGGTGCCGACGGTCTTAAGATTAATCCTCTGACCGATTCCGAGAAGGATTTCTCAGGCTGGTCCAAAGAGAACATCGCCCGCGCCACGATGGAAGGCACCGTTTATGCTCTGAAGAACCTGCTCAAACCCCTCGAGGATGACGGCATAAAGTTCACCTCCGCCGTTATGGCAGGGGGACCCTCCAACAGCAAAATCTGGACCAAAATCACGTCCGAAATTCTCGGCATCCCCGTAACAGCCAAGTACAAGGCCTTCAGCGGAGCCGCCGGAGCCGCCAAGATTGCCCTCGGTCTTGTAAAATAAGATACACATCAAAAGCCGCCCATTTTTATGAGCGGCTTTTGATTAAAATCCCCGGGACAGAGGTCTGTCTCCACGTCCGGAAAGACGTGTTGTCTCAACAAAAAGAAAGATAGGAAGCTATGTATTATTTGGGTATTGACGGCGGTGCGACCAAAACGGTTTACGCGCTTGCGGACAAAGACGGGAAGATAATAAGAACGGCTACGGGTCTTCCCTGCAATCCCTTTGATCTGGGGATTGAGGAATCCGAAAAGCGTCTCACTGACGGAATAAATGAAATAACCGATGGCTTTGAGCGTAGCAGCGTAAAGATGTTCGCCGGACTTTCAGGCGGAGTATCCGGAGATATGAAGGACAGACTTCATGTGTTTTTCGGGGAGTTCGGCTTTGCCGCATTTGAAAACGGCAGCGATATGGACAACGCCGTTGAAA
>DCGL01000115.1:0-17093 GCA_002314565.1 Clostridiales bacterium UBA1779 | reverse complement strand
AGTGAAGACGGTATCTGCGTGATTATTGGGACCGGGAACGTAATTATCGCACAGAAAAACGGGGAAAAACGCCGTTTCGGTGGATACGGATACTATTTTGACGACACTCTCTGCGGATATGACCTCGGCCGCCTTGCAATCGCTCATACGCTCAGAGTCTGTGAAGGCTCCGAAAAAACCGGCAAAATGAGCGAGCTTATCATGAATCAATGCCCGGCCAATCCGCTGTCCTGCCTGCAGGACTTTTATGCCAAAGGAAAATCCTACATAGCCTCGTTTGCCCCGATGGTCTTTGATGCCTTACCCTTCAGAGACCCCGCTGCTGAAGAAATCGTTGAAACGCAGTGCCAAAAGCTTGTCGGATACGTCAACCGCGCCACCGCCTGCATGGGCTTTGACAACAGAACCCGTCTCGTTTTCATCGGCGGTCTTTGCCGGCATTTAACTGCGCTGAATCAATGTCTTGGGCTGAAAATGCATCTTCAGCCTGAATATACAAACGCCGGTCAGGAAACCGGCGCCGTCAGACTGGCAATGAAACTGTAATTCAATCTGAGTGAACCGGGGGACGTTTCCGGTTCACCGAAGCTCTGAAAAAAGGAGAAAACCATGAGAAAAACCGAAATGAGAAACCCCGCAAGCATGCACATTGACACTATGTGCACGGCGGATATGATAAAAGTGATGCAAAATGAAAACCTCAACGCAGTGAAGGCAGTTGAGGCGGCAAACGGAAGTATTGCAAAGGCAGTTGACGCAATCAGCGAGAGGATGAAAAAAGGAGGCCGGCTGTTTTACGTCGGCTGCGGAACCTCCGGAAGACTCGGCGTGCTTGACGCAGCAGAATGCCCCCCGACCTTCGGTGTCCCCGAAGGACTGGTAATCGGGATTATTGCCGGCGGTGACGAAGCTCTGAAACGCTCGAAGGGTCTTGCCGAAGACAGTGCCGAGCTCGGTATGAACGACCTGAAGCAGTACGAACCGACAAATCTGGATAGCGTTATGGGCATTTCCGCCGCCGGCGGAGCCGCATACGTACTCGGAGCAGTGGAATACGCAAAATCCGTCGGAGCGCTGACCGTCGGAACGAGTTCCACCGAGGACTCCCTGCTGCTTGCAGCGGTAGACATCCCAATATTCACCGACACCGGTGCGGAGGTGGTTTCGGGCTCCACCCGAATGAAAGCCGGAACCGCGCAGAAGCTGGTTCTCAATATGATTTCAACCGGAATCATGATAAAACTCGGCTGCGTTTACGAAAATCTGATGATAAATCTGCGTCCGCTCAACGCAAAGCTTGTCAAACGTATGAATTTCATCGTATCCGAGCTCACGGGTCTCGATGAAGCCGGAGCCGCAAAGCTGCTCGAAGAGAACGGTCAGAACATCCGCCGCGCGGTTGACACTTACAAAAACAGAATTGACAGACTATGAATAATTATCTTCACGGTGCGGACCGCTTGGAAGAATTTGCGGCTCTGTTCAGAGGCAAGCGCCTCGGCCTTATCACGAATCCCTCGGGTATGGACTCAAAGCTCACCCCGACAAAGAACGTTCTGCACGAACACTTCAATCTCTGCCGGATTTACGGTCCCGAGCACGGCCTTTACGGAGTTGCCCAGGCAGGAGCCAAAGTTGACGAAAGCACCGATGCCGCGACGGGCGTCGAAATCCGCTCTATGTACGGAAAGACTGAACTGAATTTCAACGACCTTGACTGCGTCATCTACGACATTCAGGACGTCGGACTGCGCTTTTACACCTATATTTACGTTATGGCGCGCGGAATGAAGCTCGCCGCCGAGGCCGGAATTCCCTTCGTCGTTCTCGACAGATACAATCCCCTCGGCCTTGACACGCTCTGCGGCTCGGTTCTGAAAACCGAATTTTCATCCGGAGTCGGCAAATTTGAACTCCCTTCCCGCTACGCCCTGACCTGTGGCGAACTTGCGCAGTATCTGAATGAGAAGGAGTCCATCAATTGCAAGCTGACGCTTATCCCGTGCGGGAATCTCGCACGCCGGGACGACAGCCGCACGCTCGGACTCCCCTTCATTCTTCCGAGTCCCAACATTCCGACCTTCGACTCGCTTTTATGCTACGTCGGAACCGTCGTCTTCGAGGGAACGAACATTTCCGAAGGCCGCGGAACCTGCAAGCCCTTCGAAACCTTCGGGGCTCCTTTTATCGACGAAGAAAAGCTTGTAAAATATCTGAAAGACATAAATTTCGACGGTGTGCTGCTTCGTCCCATACGCTTCAAACCGACATTTTCAAAGCATGCGGGTGAAGTCTGCCGCGGCGCCGAAATCATCATCACCGATTACAGAAAATTCGACGCCTTCCGCTTCGGTCTTTACGCTCTCGACTACCTCCGCCGTGAATATCCCGAATTTGAGTATATCAAATGGGGAGAACGCTTCTCAATCGACAATCTGCTCGGCACCGACGCCTTCCGCTCCCCCGATTTCGCCCCCGACCGCTTCATCGAGGCGGAAAAGGCGAAAATCGCACTTTTTGAGAAGAAAACGGAGCAATACAGGATTTATTGAGTTTAGCCGGGGGACGTAAGTGGTGGTGAAAAATTTCACCACCACTTACGTCCCCTGGCTAAATTTTCACCACCACTTACGTCCCCCGGCTAAATTTCTATTTCCCAAAAAACGTCTGATAAACCTTATTGCGGATTGAGCCGTGGCCCTGGTTGTAGATGTAGGTCGTGCCGTACATATGCATACCGAAGTACAGGGCAAGGCCGTTCTGACGGTCGACAAGTCCGTAGGGCCCCGTTGCGCCGTCCCAGCCGAATTCACCGATGGGTGAGAGCGAGTCGGAAAGAACGGGTCTTTCGTGAACGCGGCCGCAAAGTCCCCAGCTGTAGCCGTAAAGGCGCTGCGGCCAGAAGCCCAATTTCTGCTGATTGTTGAGCTGTCCGACCTCGCACATTTTTACGGTTTCTTCATTCAGCAGTCTGTATCCGTTCTTGGCAGTGCCGCCGAGAGCAAGAGCCGTCAGCAGCTTGAGCTGGTCAATGGTTGTGGTGTAAAGTCCCGCCCCACCGGAATCGTAATCGGGAGTGAGAATATACTTGTTGTAAGGTGTCACCTCGTTTGCAACGTTGACACCGTTGGCATACACGTACTGGCGGCAGAGTCTCGGCATGAGCTCTTCAGGCAGATGGTAACCGGTGTCGGACATTCCGAGCGGGTCAAACACGTTTTTCTTTGCGTAATCTGCAAATCTTTCGCCGCTGACGACTTCAACAACTGCGGCAAGTACGTCGTGGCAGAGGCTGTACTGGAATTTGTCTCCTGGCTCGAAATCGAGAGGCGATTCAACGAAGGAGTTCACAATATCGACGGTTCCGGCTCCCTCCTTCTGGCAGGCACGCAGAATAGGAGGATTTGAAAGCGAATAATTGAGTCCTCCTACCATTAAGAACAGATGACGTACGGTCATCACCTTTTCGGCAGGCTTCACGCTTCCGTCCTTCTGCTTTACCGTCAGATACCTGTAGGCAGGAAGATACTTCCAAACCGGGTCGTCAAGTCCGAGCTTTCCCTCTTCCACGAGACGCAGTGCCGACACGCAGGTCGTAATTTTTGAGACGGAGCACACAAGGCAGATATTTCTATCAAGGTCCTCTCTTCCGACTGTTCTGTAATAAACAAGTTCCCCGTTCAGGCTGACAGCCAGGTCGCACTCCGGAATGCCTCTTTCCGGCATTTCATCCAGATATTTATTCAATTCTTCAACTGACATTTTAATCCTCCGAAACGTAAATATTTCCGTAACATTATAGCACAGTAATAATGCAAAAACAATAATAAATGCGTTTTTTCGTCAATTTCATTGATGACTATTGACATTCATATGACCGCGTGCTATAATTATGTCAACAAACGATAATTATCCAATATTTTTTTACAAAAAGGACGACACAAAGATGAAAAAAACTGCATTTGTTTTCACAGATCTCTCTGTTCTTTCGGGTGTATTGCTTTTAGCATCTTGTTCTTTTTCTGAAACCGCCGTTCCCGGTTCCACCGTTTCGGAATACAGCGTACAAAGCGATGCATACCTGACAGAAAATGAAGAAACGGACCCCAAAGTAATCTACCCGGAATCCGGTAATGATTTTGGTACGGGTTTAGCTTACGCTCTTAATAAAGACGGCAACTCCTATGCCATTTCAGGTCTCGGTACCTGTACTTCAATCACCATAACGGTTCCTGAAGAAATCAACGGTTTACCGGTTAGCGTTATCCGGAAGGAAGCCTTCAAGGATTGCGTAACTATCGAAAGAATAATTCTTCCGGATTCAATTGAGAAGATTGAGAGCATGGCATTCGGAAATTGTTCTGCTCTTCGCGAAATCAACATTCCAAAAAATGTCACTTCAATCAAAAATGATGCCTTCACCAATACGGTTTCCATGAAGGTCGTGTATTCTTCAGACCTCGGTTTTTACTATGAGAGTGCCATTTTTACCGGAAAGAATCTGAAAAGCATCGAATTTGAGGGCTCCGTCGTCCCGAAATTCATCTGCTATGAATGCACCGGTCTTGAGGAGGTCACAATTCATGAAGGTGTGACAAAGATCGGAGAAAATGCCTTTGACGGCTGCAAATCCATAAAAACTCTGATTATTCCGGACAGCGTAGAAAAGATAGGCGACTTTGCTTTTAACGGGTGCTACGGATTATCCGGCGTCACCTCATCAAAAAATATCAAAAGCATCGGATGCCGTGCTTTTTACAATTGCACCTTGCTGAAGTCTTTTGATTTTCCTGCTTCTCTTGAAAAAATAGATGACTTTGCATTTTACGGATGCAGAACCCTCAGAAGCACTATAAACAACAGCAAGGCATTAACGAAAATCGGTACTTCCGCTTTTGAAAACTGTTCATCACTTCAAGAGGTAACCCTTCCCGAGACAATAACGAACTTAGGAAGAGCTGTCTTTGCCGGATGTTTACGGTTGAGCTCTGTTACACTTCCGTCAACAATTACAACGATACCCGTCAGTACGTTCAGCAAATGCAGCAGTCTGACAGGCGTAACTATGAAAGGCACCGTTACCGAGATAGAGAATTTCGCATTCAGGGACTGTAAATCATTAAAGACTTTTACACTGCCGAAAACGTTGAAAAAAATCGGACCACACGCCTTCCTCAACTGCACCGGTCTTACCGGTCTTACTCTTCCTTCTTCAATAACACAATTCGGTGATGGAGCATTTCAAGGCTGTTCAAATATTATAAGCATCACCCTTCCGACCGGAATCACAAATATACCCCCGTATTTATTTGCCGATTGCACCTCACTCGAAACCGTTATTCTTCAGAAAGGTATTACAACCGTCGGTGCTTACGCTTTCATCAACTGCTCTTCGCTCAAAGAATTGGTCATTCCCGACGGTGCGTACTTTCTCAAAGTAGGCGCTCTTCAGAATTGCTCATCTCTTAAAACCCTGTCACTTCCGGATTCCATGACACAAATTTTAAGCTGTGCTCTGGCAGGACTCAGGCACGACGTTTATCTGAAGTACAGAGGCACCTTAAGTCAATGGAACATGATAGAAAAAGCAGCAGATTATCTGCCTGACGAACGGACGGAAATCGTCTGCCGCGACGGAAAAATCAAGGGAAAAACCGACGAAGAATTGTGCCAGGAATATCTTAACTCGCTTATATCTTCAAACATTAATATAACCGAAGCAGAGAAACAGTCCTATATCGATAAATACTATGCCGGTAAAGATGAAATCAAAAAATATCCGGACAAGGGTAGCGGGCTGAACCTGACGTATATCAATCTTCAGGAACAATATTCCCGTGAAAATTAAATTTCAAATCGCCAATGCAGCACACTTCCGCATTGATCTGCCAACTGCCGCGAAAGGACGGTAATACACAATGTTCGAACGGTCTCATATGATACTTGAAGAAGGTCTTGCCGCAAAGCATTTTCCCGGAGTGTGCTATGCCATCGGCTGCCGCGACGAGGTTTTCGTGCGCGAGGTCCTCGGCAACCGCCAGGATTTCCCGACTCCGATTGCTGCAGACCTTGGTACGCTTTACGATATGGCCTCCATTACCAAAATCGTCGGCACCTCGATGGTTGCCCTGCGCTTTGTCGAAGAAGGAAGACTCGGGCTTCACGACGAGCTTTACCGATACTATGACAACTGTCCGGAGGACAAAAAACACATCGTGGTACGAAGCCTGATGACCCATTCTTCCGGCCTTTGCCCGCATATGCGCCTGCAGAAATACGACCCCGATCCCAAAAACGCCGTGCGGTCTATTCTGAACGCCCCTCTCGGCTACCCGACCGAAACGGCTGTCGAATACAGCTGTATGGGAATGATCGTTCTTGCGGATATCCTTGCAAAAATCGGAGACAGACCGCTTGACGAGCTGGTTCAAAAGTATGTTTTCGATCCGCTCGGCATGGAAACCGCCTGTTATAACCCGAAGGTTGAAAACGTTGCCGCCACAGAGTACCGCGAGTATCTGAAGGATGTAAACGGCGGCTACCAGAAGGGCTTCGTTCACGACGAAAACGCATGGTTCCTCGGAGGAGTTTCCGGAAATGCGGGAATTTTTGCCTCCATTGACGATATGATACGCTACACGCGTATGATTGCCTGCCGCGGCCGGTTCGAAGGAAAGACCTTCCTTACTGAGCGTATGTTTGAAAAGGCAATTTACAACTATACTCCCGGCAAAGCACAGGCACGCGGTCTTGGTTTTCAGCTTTGCGCCAACGAATACTTCCCGGGCGGGGACCTGATGAGCATCGGAAGCTACGGTCACACCGGCTTTACCGGCACTTCGGTCTACGTCGACAAGGACACCGGCCTCTGGGGCATAGTTCTCACCAACGCCGTGCACTACGGCCGCGGCCGTGACGGTCTGTTCAGAACCCGCCGCCTCTTCTTCAATTCGATTATCAACGAATATCTGAGGGGAAAGCAGTAAAATTTCAATTCTTTCCCCGACAGTGTTTTTTCACATTGTTTCGCAAACCAATGTGAAAAAATTGCACATATCTCCCCGATACAATGTGAAAACAGGAGGACCGTAATGAGCTTACGTTCCTCCTGCTGTTTTTATTTCCTAATCAGCCGATACTGCGTAAAGCCGTCGTTGCTCAGGAAATCGCGGTAAACGATGCGGTTCTCTGAGGCGGTGACGTCTTCGGCGGCAGTGAGCTTGAGCGTTCCGTCGCCTTTTCCGGTGACTGCGTTGTTATCGACACCGTTGCAGCGGTAAAGTTCAAGCGTGTATTCCCCGTCGCTTGCGTTTTCAAGAAGGAGTTCAACAGGCTCAACCCGGTCAGTGGGATTGACGGCAAGCGCCCAGACGCAGTCGGCGTCTTTGACTCCGATTGCGCGATATTCCGTATCCGGCCCTAAAGCTTCGGATACCTTGCAGCAAAGTCTTTCGCCCTGCATTCTGTGCATCATCATAATCGCAATACCGTTCGGAGTCGCCGAATAGCTGCCGTCAGGATTCAGCAGGAACTGAGTGAAAGAAATCTGCAGCTCGGGATTGTGGAAGGTGCACCAGGGGAAATAGTAAAGACCCTCGAATCCTTCCGTTCCGTGCGAAATCAAATAGCCGATGATTCCGGCAGCGTTGCGCACGCTGTCAAAATCAATGCCCGTCGTACGGGTTCTGCCAACTTCGTCAAGAAAAACGGGCTTGTCCGGCAGACCGAATTTTTTCAGCGCCTGTCTGTGGTTGGCATAGCCTCGCTTTATTTTCCCCACCGTTCCCAGAGCCGCTTCTTCAAATCTTCCCTGCTTTATGAGCTTGACCGTGGCACCGTGGTCATAAAGATGAAGCGAGTAGAAATCCATAGGGCACTCTTTTATCTCACTTTCGCTGAGCAGTCTCAGAGTTTCAATCCATTCCTTCTCTTCAGAAAGCATTCCCGCAAAGCCGTTGCCTCCGACTTCAAGCGGAATTTCATAATGATGCTTTTCGTTGAGCTTTTTCACTTCGTGATATGCGACGACGTAGAGCTTTACGAACTCCGCGGCGCAGAGCCCGCCGAAGCTCTTGAGATTCGGCTCGTTAGTAACCTCGATATAGCGGATATTCGGGGCAAGCTCCTTGCAGTATTCGACTGCCTTTGAGAAAATCTCAGCGTACTTTTCCGGGCTGAGTACTCCGTCCGTAAATTCACGTTCATAGCGTCTGACGTTCAGCATTACCTCTTCCGAATGCGAGGCATGGGACGTAAGATAGGCTCTGAATTTAGTTCCGGAGGGGGCAGGACGAATCAGCTTCCAGTCGTATGGATAATAAAGTTCCTCGTCCGGATATCTCTTGACCCCGATATCGTAATCCGGATAAAACGTATCGGTTTTCATATCCCAGTACTCGTCAAGCGTAATCCAGGCTCTGTGAATTTTCGGGCGTCCGATGACTTTTTCGGCAAATTCCGGGAAGTTTTCAGGCGGAGTATATCTGAGCGTGCTGTTCTGCCAGCGCGTCGGGTCGTCGTAACGTGCGATGACTTTTGCGAGATCAATCGATACTTTCATTTCAATTTCTTCCCCATACTGTTATTTTTTCACCGAAAGAATAACGCTGTTTACGACGCTTCTCTCACTTCCGTCCGACGGATTGTTGACAATGACGTACTTTCCCTTGTCTTCAAGGACAAGTCCCGAGCTTCCTCCACCGTCAAGAAGGAAGGCGGTCTCAATTCCGAGTTCGGCACAGAGCTCGTCGGCTTCGCTGATTTTCAGTCCCACAGCTCCACCTGCCCCGCGGCCGTCGGCAACGAGCATCACAACGGTTCCGTCTGCCTTGAAGCCGAGTACCGTCATCGGATACACCGTATTGTTGGTTGAATTCTGTGACTTGCCGTTAATGATCAGCGGGATGTGTCCGCCGACAGCATTTTTCATATTCGTCCACAATGCCGTTTTTCCCATTTCATCCGTCAAATAGACACTGATTTCAACGTTATCTCCCAGTGCAAAGTACTTAAGGGACTCAATACGCGTGCCGCGGGCAGTAAGCCTGATTTCACCGGGAGCAATATCCTGTGTGGCTTCACCGACCGCAATGATTTTCGTAACCTTCCCCGTGATTTTAGCGCCGTGGCAGACCTTGTATTCCCCGCACTCGATAACAAGCTCGTATGCTTCGTCAAGGCAGTTGTTGGATTTTATCGCATCAGTGTACATAACGAGTGAATCGTTGGCGGGCAGACGGTTGAGACCGTCCGCACTCATGCCGGTCATCGTACTGCTCTTCACAATATTGATACTAACCCGAGGATTTCCAAGTACCGGCGTTCCGTCATCCGTAATTCCGAATGAGTAAAATGCCCCTTCATAAGGAGTTTCGGCCTTCATGTGCGCAGACGTGATAATTTCCCCGTCATACATATTGAAGCCGCGCGGAACCGTCAGGGTTTTCGTCGTTACGTAGTCGCTGTAATCCTTGTACGACGTAGTTCCTCCGAGATTTCTCGAATGGGCATTCGTCATCCACAAGTCGCCGTTGATTGCGGCAATAACGGTCTTTCCGTTGTCGGCAGCTGTGAATTTTTCCGCAACCGCAGATGTTTTCACCGTACTTGTGGCATAAGTTCCGTTCTGAACCACGTCGAAGCTCAGGTCAGTCCGTTCCGGGTCGAATTCAACGGTGTAAATCTCCTGCTTTCCGTAAGGGCTCGTCTCTGACAGCGAGTAATGTGTGTAATAAACCCCGTCATATATTTCTTTGCTTTCAAAAGCGCTTTCGCCACTGATATGGGCAATGAGGTCGCTTGCCCTGCATTTTTCAAGGCAGGCATAGTCCGCATCAAGCACCCCCTTGTTCGTTTTCAGAAGCTCTGCAAAACAATCGGCTGCATACAGCAATGCCGTATCGGAGCCGCCTGCAATGCAGATTTTCTTTCCGATGACCCTTACCGTGTAATCCATTTTTTCCGTAAGCCCCGCCGCAGCCTCGGCAGATTCCGCACGGTTCGTTCCGGCAATCAGAATTTCGTATTCGCCGGGCTGTTCGTTAGCTTTCGTGTTGAGCCAGTCGGTTTTAACTTCCGGCTTTACGCCGAGCGTTTCAGTAATTGCCGTTCTGATAACGGACAGGGCCTTGACCTCGATGCTGTTATCTTTATCCGGACGCACGATTACGTATCTGCAGGTTCCGTCTTCGGCAACGAGCTTTATTTTCGTATCGGCTTCCGTCGTAATGTCCGCAGTCTGAGTCAGCTCTTCCGTCAAGGCTTCGCCGGTATCCGCGTCACCGCAGCCTGAAAAACACATAAGCAGCGCAAGAACCGCAGTTGCTTTCTTTAAATAAGCTTTCATTTTTGAACATAAACCTCACTTTTCCGGTATTGTCCGTCCTTTTTTGTGCCACAGGCACAGACTTCTCTATGACAACATTATTTTACCTCAGTGCAGCGCTGTTGTCAATGCAATTGTTTTTTGGTTCAACAGAAGTTTTTCTTGCCTTCCCCACATTTTTCCCGGATTATTAATCAGCCCCTTTGACAGTGTTTCTGCAAAGTGATATAATAAAGCATATGTACGGAAACGCATCAGCACAACCCCGGATAATACAGAAGAGTATTCAAATCAATAAAGTCTGAGAGGTAAAAAAATGCAGACCAAAACACTCAATACAGTGCCGTCAGTTCAGAAGTTCACCGTCGGTGAAAAATGCCATCGGCTGCCTGAACACGTAAAAATCAACTTCGGAAAAACCGGGAACAGATTCGCTTTTTTTCTGAATGATTGGATTTCGTATGAGGAAACAGAAGGCGAAGCCGATATTGAGCTGAAATACGATGCCAAAATAAAGGCACAGGGATATAAAATTGATGTCACCGACAGTATTCTGATTCAATATTCCGATGAATGCGGTATCTTTTATGCCTTCACTACTCTGAGGCAGCTCGCGGACAGCTGCGCAAACGTTCTTCCGGAGCTTTCAATCGAAGACTGGCCGGATATTGCTCAGCGCGGTGTCATGCTTGACGTCAGCCGCGGAAGAATGCAGTCGATTGAGACGGTAAAAAATATAGTTGACTGGCTTGCTGCCCTGAAATACAATCAGCTGCAGCTGTATTTTGACGCAATCGTCTATGACTATGAGGGCCTTGAGCAGTACACCGCCGGTCACGTTGTGTACTCCCGCGATGAAATCAAGGGACTCTCCGATTATTGTGCGGAGCGCTTTATTGAGCTGGTTCCGAATCAGAACAGCTTCGGACATATGGGAGCCTGGACCTGCAAGCCGGAGCTTTCAGACCTGGCAATCACCAAAGACAACGGAAAAAAGCTTGCTACACTGAATCCGCTGAAGCAGGAAAGCATAGATTTCGTTGACAGGCTGTACGGTGGGATGCTTCCCGCATTCAACAGCGGCTATCTCAATATAGGCTGCGACGAGACCGAGCTCGGCGTCGGTGACGTCAAAGCGGAATGCGACCGAATCGGCAGCGACAAAGTATATCTGAATTACCTTCTCAAACTTTATGAGCTTGTAAAAGGAAAATACAAACTGACACCTATGTTCTGGGACGATATTGCCATGAATCATCCGGACCTTATCCCGCAGCTTCCGAAGGATATGGTGGTTATGGAATGGGGATATGAATCGTATCACCCCTTTGAAGAGCATTGCCGGATGCTGAAAGAGATGGGACTGCGCTTCTACGTCTGTCCCGGAACGAGCGCATGGAACAGCTTCAGCGGAAAAACTCTCAATATGCTGGAAAATCTGCGCAAAGCGACGAAATACGCGGTTATATACGGCGCGGAGGGCTGCCTTCTGACAGACTGGGGAGACTGCGGACAGGTCCAGCCCCTCGCCGTAAGTATTCCCCCTTACGTTATCGGGGCAATGTATTCCTGGCATGAAGAAAGCCGCGAGGCTTCGTCAAGAACCGGCGTAATAAAACGTGCCTGCGCATACGCGAACAGATATATCTTCCATACGGAAGATGACGTTTTCGGCTGGATAATCCGAATCGGCAAATTCTGCCATCTTGAAGCACAGCGCCCCGGCAATTCAACGATGCTCTGGAACAATCTTCTCTCACGTAATCCCGAGAATTATCCTCTGGTTTATCATTACGTTTCTCTTCTGGCTCAGGAGCTCGACAGTTTCAGCATCAGCGGAAAAAACAAAGAATACCTGCTTGATGAATTAAAGAACATATGCAGGCTTATCTGCCTTATGTCCGACCCGGATCATGCGGCTGAAAAGCTGAATGAGTGGCAGCAGGAGTACGAACGACTCTGGGATCTTCGCTCAAAGCACGATCCTCTCGGATACGGCATCGTCACCGGACACGTAAACGCCTTTGTCCGTCGAGCCGAAGAAATGAAGAAAAACAATGAAAAAATCCCCACGGCAAAGACGGATATCTGCTGGTATACGGATAAAATATAAAAAGATATTAAATATCTCTTAATCGGGCTGAGATTGCTATGCAGCCAATCCGTATGACCTTCAACGGAAGCGGTAATTTCAGCAGAGATTTTCGGGACCGGTAATTCCGGTGTGTTTTTTAGCTTTTTATATTACCGGGCAATAGTTTTGGAACCGCAGATACAAACATAAAACAAATGCACCGGCATATGATATGTATACTTTCCAGTATATCATATTGTATTGCCGGTGCATTTGCTTTATTTCAATTTTACGTCAATAAATATGGGGAAATGGTCAGAAGCATAACCTATCGGAGCGTACTGAATCACACGGTAGTGTATTACTTCGACGAGATTTTTCGTTACTGCAATGTGGTCGATTCCGTCACCGCCATAGGCCTTGTTCGTGCCTTCATAGTCATGATAGGTATAAAGTCCGACGTCGGGATTTGAATCCGTTGCAAGATACTTCCCGCTGTCCATACGGTCTTCAAGTCCGGCAAGCAGACTGCGGAAATCACTCGACTTGTAAGCCGTATTGTAATCTCCGGTTGTGAAAATCGGAACGCCCGGATAAAGTTCAAGCAGCTGCTTCCAAGCGGCATTTGTCACCGCGATATCGTCGGAACGGTGTTCTTTATATCCGTCAGATCTCGGATGAATATGCAGATTCATAACGATGACCTTCGCTGCCGCATCATTTTTACTTTGGAACATAATCCATTCCGCAGACCAGCAATGTCCGTCAAAGGCGAAACTGCCTTTGATTTCAGCGCCGTTATTATCCTTTGCAAGCTGCCACAGCGACGTATTGTAGATAATCGGCGTATGACCGGTTGTCTGGGTGACATACCCGTAACCGTTAAGATTCTTCATCATATACTGAATTTTTGATGCAGACTCCTGCAGACCGATAAAATCCGCATCAAAGAGCTGATAACATTCGGCAAGCATCCCGGCACGTATATCACCGGGAATGCTGTAATCACCGAAATAGGTGTTGCTTGAAATAATACGGACCGTCCCCGTCTCTTTTTCGAGGCACTGCTGATTTTCAGTCTTTCCCGTTCTGTTTACGGAAGTTTCGCTTCCTTTATGAAGAACAAGCCTGAACTCATCAAGTGCATCAGTCGCAGCGAGAGCCGTTCCGTACTGAATACAAACGCGCCCCTGTTCACTTGAGATACGGTATTCGCCGGCTGCAAGAGTATTTGACAGTGAACGCACCGTATCACCGACAAGTATTTCATACTCTGATACAGCAGCAGAATCACCGACAATTTCATTTATGCATCCTGTTTTATCCGTGATAATACTGCGCAGCATATATGCAAGTCCGTAAGAAGTTGCCGATTTCTCAGAATATACGATATTATACTGTCCAAGAGGAACGTTCAGAAGCTTCGCGTCGACAATATCATATCCGGGATTGTATACGAAGTATGCAGTTTCGGGAATACGAAGCGATTTCAATCCCTGATTTTCCGTCACGCAGTCAGCTTCGATTTTTGCAAAAAATTTGGTAACTGCCGTGGACATTGAACCTGAATCGTGACCGAACACGTAAATGTCCCCGTCCTTTTCAAGGACGGCACACCCGTACCCGGAAAGCTTCACTTCTGCTTCGGGGAAAACGCTGTCATAGTCCTGACCGAAATATATAACTTTTTCCTTCTGATCCGGAAACAGGAAGCCCTGAATCTGAATTGTCACTCCGGTTCTGGATTTAACGGTTCCGATAAACTGATTTGCGGCATTTTCACACAGGGAATCTTTCAGAATAATTACGTACCCTGCTTTCCCGTCGGTGACGAGATGAATATCATCAGTACCGGTAAAAACAGTTTCAACCCCGGAAGTATTATCTGCTTCCGGGGTAACGTTATTGCTGCTTTCCGAACCGGGCAGCTCTCCCGGCTTCGAGCATCCGCAAAGCAGAGACAAAGCCAGGAAAAGTGCCGCAATTATTCTCGTTTTTTTCACTTATCCGCCCCGCGGTAGAAATCGTTGAGAGCAACGATATCCGCATTGAGCTTTTCCTCAAGTGCCTTGAAATCAGAGGCGTACTGAATTGCACCGGTGTTCATTGAATCCATAACCGTGTTACGGAAGTATGACCAGCCGTAATCGTGAAGCTGATTTGTAAATGCACGTCCGGCATCGCAGACGCAGGCATTTCTGATGATATCCCACATCTTGTAAACGTCGAGGTTCTGTGACATACGGAGTTTGAAATAGTTTTCAAACATAACAGGAGTTACACGGCGGTATGAATCTGAAGCCAATGCTTCCATCACTGCAGCAGATTCCGCTACATTGCCTGAGCCCGAAGCGATGGAATACATCGAATACGTAAATCCGGCCATTGTTCGGTAGTTTGTCTGGTCTGAATTATATTTGGGAAGCGGAACGATACCGAAATTCATCTCCGTATAGCTTGAGGCTGTCTTCATAGTCTGGCAGAGGAACACGGAGGTTCCGTTTTTAAATGCAGCATTGTATCCGGTTTTATCGTTTTCACTGGCACCTTCTCTTGAGTTTTTAACTCCTGCATCAGTGCTTCTGAAGAAAGTTACAAGCTTGTCAACAACAGTGCCTGTCTTTTCTGAAGCCCAGAGGTCTGAAATAACAAGTCCTCCGTCTGCATCCTTGTCAAGAGTCTTAAGTCCGGCAGCATAGAACCAGGGGTCAATGGCTACGTTATCGCCGACGTAGGCAAAGGTGTCGTCTGCGCTCTTGCCGTCATTAAGCACGTCCGAACCCACATCCTTGCACAGTGAAAAGAAAGTATCGAAGGTCCATGTATTGTTGTAAACGAAACTGTAAATTGAGTCAGCATTCATTTCCTTGAGTCTTGCCGAGAGCAGGCTGTCAACGAGGTTCTGGTTGAAGAACAGTGCATAGGTATTTGCAAGCATCGTGGGGGAAATGTCTCCGGTTGCCATATAGGTCTTTCCGTAAACGGATATAAGATTGTTCATATCGTTTGACCACCATGGCTTTGAAAGGTCAAGATATTCGAGATTATTGAGGTTTGTCGTCATTCCGTTTATTGTCAGACGGCTGGGTGCCATGGCATAGGCTGCGAAAAGATCGACTTCACCGACGTTGTTCATAGCCTGGGCGTTGTCCCAGTATTCTTTTTTGAAATTGCTGTTATTTCCGGCAACGACGGTATATTCAAGAACAACGTTCAGACGGTCTTCAACTGCCCGGTTTCTGTTGTAAATGGCTTCATCAACCGTGTTTGACGTAGCTTCGCTTGTATTGAATTCCTTGAAAGTTACTTCTTTCCACCCCAGAATTCTGATTTTTTTGTTAAAATTAAGCTCGGGAAGATCATCAAGCAGAAAACCTTCGGAATCGTAACGGCCGGTGTCTTCAGGAACCGTCGATTCTTCGATACTCGCTGCAGCAGTTGTTCCGGATGCTGCAACGCTCGTCTGTTCGGGAGCCTCCTCTTTGTCTGCACAGGCAGCAAGGCATCCGAGAATCATAAGCACAGCAAGAACTAAACTTAATTTTTTCATTTTGTATCTCCTTATGTGTATGTGATGGCTGCAGATGATGCAACCGAGGCTGAATACTGGAAAGCAAGCCTCTTTTTAATTAGTGTACCATATTTCCATTCTTAATTATAGATTCATTTTTTAACCAAAATGAAACCCAATTTAATATTTAAGGTTTGACAGATATTTGACGAAGTGATATAATAGCGCTCAGTGAGGTACTAAAAATGAAAGTATTCCATTCTCAGAACAGAGCGAATCCCACCCCTCTGGCAACTTTCGATATTAAAAAAATACACTATCTGTATCGCGTCAGTCATTATCATCTGGGGCTTGAGCTGACGTTCGTCGTGTCCGGCGAAGCACAGCATGTAATCTGTCCGCGCGACGGTTCCGCTCCGATTTCCGAAAGAATCCGTGCGGGGAATTATTTCGCTCTGCAGTACGGAACGCGCCACGGATATACTGACGGAAGCAGCGACTTCTCTGTTATCAATCTTCTCGTTAATCCTTCTTGTATTGACTCAGCTCTGAAAACGGACGCATCAGCTGAAGAAATTGAAAAGGTGATACTTCTCGGGCAGAATTCTTCTCTTCACATTCCTTTTGACCGCAACTGTATTAACGGGGGAAAAGAAATCGGTATGCTGTTTGAAAGACTTCTTGAACTTGTTTCAAACAGACCGGACGGATATCTGAGCATATTTCGGGCTTATACACTTGAAATTCTCGTTTCTATGCTTAAATACAGTACAGCTTCACCGCAAGGGACGAAAACGAACGTTGTAAAGCTTGTCAAGGATTACGTAGACATACATTATTCGGAAGTGGTTTCACTCACCGAACTGTCTGAAAAATTCCATTATACACCGCCGTATATCAGCAAGCGCTTCAGAGAAGAATTCGGTATGACCTTCGGTCAGTACGTTCAGAAGGTAAGGCTTACGCACGCCTGCGATATTTTGCTTGTCACAGACTACAGCATCGACAGGATTTCCGAGCTTGTTTCCTATTCCACTCCCATTCCCTTCCGCCGTGCATTCAAAAAGCGCTACGGGATGACACCCGGGGAATACAGAAAGGCACACAAAGAAAAATTCAGCGGAATCTGAATGAGGACCGCACCCAAGCCGCAGTGAAATCAATCGAGTAGGAGGTCACCCATT
>DCGL01000013.1 GCA_002314565.1 Clostridiales bacterium UBA1779 | reverse complement strand
AAGGCAGATTATAAAAATGAAAAAAGCATTATCAGTCATCCTCGCGCTCATTATGGTACTCAGTCTTTCGACTGTATTCGTATCAGCCGCTGCTGTACCGAACTATGACACAGCCAAAGACGGTGATGTCCTTTATACAGTGGACTTCAGCGGTACCGATGGCATTTATGCTCCGATAAACTTCAGAAACGGTGCTGCCAAGATGGCTGCCACAAAGATTGAAGTAAAAGACGACGGCAAAACGCTCTTTGCCCAGGCTCCTGCTGATGCCGGTTCCGCATATTTCTACGGAAGTCAGATAAAAGGTCTGACAATCGGTGAAGGCAAACAGTACACAATTACCTTCACTGCCACCTTCCCCTCCGGCAACGTCGGATTCTATTTCAACGGAGCTGAATGGTCCAAGGATGCTGAACCGACATCCGATATTTCCTACAACGGACTTTACGGTATTTACGGCAAGCTCACCGAATCTGCCAGCTTCACACTGTCAAAGGCAGCCGGCGGCAAGATTACCGGCGACCTCGTATCCCTTTCTTCCGGATATACAAAGTCCCCTGTCGTTGTAGCCAATGATACTGAAGCAAACGTACGTTTTGAAATCGACGGAACCTTCTACAGCGTTTTCATTAATGACGTTCTTTATGACCACGTCGATATGAAGGATGAAGCTAAGGCAAATCAGCCTTATCTCGGCAACCTCGGTTTTGTCGTATATCTTTACAATAAGAATGCAAAGACAACGGTTTCCAACGTTGTTGTTAAGAAGGGCTGCACGTATACAAAGGCCGCTGCCGAAGTTGCCAACCCCGGCAAAACATATAAGGGAGAAGCCGCTTCCACTCTGACCACCATTGATTACAATGCTGCAAAGAACGGAACAAAGCTGACCGACCTGCTCTTCAATTCCACTACAGGTGCTTTCCAGCCTGTTGAAATTTCCAAGAACGCTGCCAACACTATGGACATTTCCGCTGACGGCAAGACCTACACTTCAACAATTGCCGGAACTGCTGCTGCTGAATGGTACGGCGGAAAGATCGGAAACCTCAAAATTACCGATAGCACCAAGTACACCTTCAAGTACAAGGTAAAGACTGTTTCAACCGGCACAACCTATACTCTCGGAATCGCTTTCAACTCTGCCGAAAGACTCGGATCCGGCTACCGTATGAACTGGTACGGCCAGTTTACTCCTTCGGACGCTGAATTCACCATCAACGATGCTAAGGTTAAGACAGCAATGAAGTTTGCCTATAACGGAACATATGTTCCCGGCTATAACTATACAGACGAGGCAATGAAGGTCTTTACAACCTATGCTCCCAAGCTTGATGCCGAAGGATTTGCAGATATCGCTGTTGAACTTGACGGCTGGACCTGGACATTCTACTGCGTCGCTGAAAACGGTCAGTACGAAAAGGTACAGACTGTTGACGTGAAGAGCATTCTCAACGACAGATTTATGGTCAGCGAAGAAAATATGAATGACCTCTGCTTCCAGATTTACACCTACAACAAGAGCATTTCTGCTTCCGTAAAGGACGCTGAACTCTACAAGGGCACAATCCTTTCCGTTGATTATTCAAAGGAAGTTGAGCCCGAGACTCCCGTAACCGGTGACAATATGACAGTATACGCCTGTGTTGCAGTCGTTGCTCTCGTTTCCGTCCTCGGAATGGCCTGGGTTGCAAAGAAGGAAAACTGATTACAGTCTCTGACCAAATAACGTTTATCCCATATAAAAGGGGCGCCAGCCGGGCGCCCCTTATTTATGTTTTTCGGCTGAAATAATCTTATTCCTTGTTGACACCGTCGTCCTTCGGATCAAAGTCGATTCCGCAGGGATAGCGCGAGGAATTGTATTCTTCTTTTTTGGGAATCCAGTGCTCAAGGTCCACACCGACGGCATTGGCGTACTTGAGCGTGTAATAAATGACGTCGCAGAGCTCCTCTTCAAGAGTGTCCTTGAGATTCTCTTCTGTGGCATGCTTTTTACCGCGGATATGAGCTCTTGCAAGCTCCCCGACCTCTTCTGTAAGTTTTACAAAGGCCATATCCGGTTCATATGTATCGCGCTGACCTTTTTTTGCACGGATGTAATTCTGCATATATCTGATTGAGATTTCACCCGGCTGTGCCATTCGTCTGCGCTCCGTACGCGCAAGTACGGCAACGTCAGTATTGTTTGCAAGAACGGTATCCACACCCATATTCCAGGCTGAGGCAATTTCTTCGCGTTTTTCCGCATGATAAAGGTTAATCCTTATACCTGCCTCGTGAATCTGTTCAATCAGCTTCTTGTCGTACATTCCGCTCCAGAGCTGAACGCGTGAGCAGTGATATGTCGTTGCCATCTCATAAATACCTACGGTATCTTTCGGAAGCTGAATGGCGCAGCGCTCGATTTCGGGCGCGTATTTTTCCATAGCGGCAAGCTCATTAGGTGACCCGGCAAAATAAATCATATCTGCAAAGCCGCCGGCCTTTGCCATTGCCGACAGGTTCTTTACGATTATTCCATCTTCACCGGCTTCCTTGAGATGAATGTTGAGAATAATTTTCCCGCCGTACTTTTCAAAGTCCTCTTCGGGAGTGGTAAAATGAGCCTCTGTGCCTGCATTTATTCCGATATTGAGAGTTTTCAGATAATCAAAAGTACTGGTGCTGACAAGCTCATCGGGTTTCCCGTCGCTTATTCTGTCAAGTCGGTTGTCATGTGAGATAATCATTTTCCCATCGGAAGTCATTCGCACGTCGAGTTCGATTTCATCAGCCCCGAGAGACAGAGCCGCGTCAAATGCCTGAATTGAGTTCTCGGGATTTTTAGCTGAGAAGCCTCTGTGTGCACAGACTCCTTTTTTTCCGATGCAGATTTCTTTTGCAGTCATATTGTTGACCATAGCTTTTGCGCCGCAAAAGCTTCCTTTCCTTTTTGGCTGTAAAGTTTGTCGAGACAAAATCACCGGTTTTTAACCGGCATATGCCGCAAAGCCATGATAGTGTTATTTACTTGCAATTGCCTTTCATGTTCGTCAGAGCACTTCAAGCTTCATATTCGAAAAGCACTCAAAAACGACTCATTAAGATTCACTTAATTATATTCTCTGTTCACAGTAATGTCAAGTTTTTTTCTTGACTACGTTCACATTAATTGATATAATATTATTAACTATTTTTAAGTAATTTTAAGGAACGAAAATGATTATCAACGTTAAAGCCCTTGAAGAAGGAGCAAAACTCGAAAGCCGCGAAAAACAACTTGCGGACGGTATTTCCGAAATCAGAATCGACATAAAATATGACTCACCGCGTATCCCGCAGAAGGCAGTCGTTGCCTTCGACGTCCCATGTACTGAGATTTTCTCAATCTACAGTCCGAGCTACAGATATGACAGAAACAACGGTCCTACCTGGAGACGCAAGGTTACACAGTCAAGACTTGCTTCAGGTGCCCCCATTCATCAGTTCATTTCATCAGACGCATATAATTCTCTGACCGTCGCCCTCTCGGACGCCATGACTCCCTGCGAAATTGCAAGCGGTCTTACCGAGAAAACGGATCTTATAAACGTCGAAATTCGTCTGTTCACGGCTCAGATCAATACGATTTCCGAATATTCGGTCAGAATATATCTCGATTCAAGACGAATTCTTTATTCTGACGCCCTGAAACAGGCTGAAAAATACTGGGAAGACAGCTGCGGCTATCCTGCGGCTCACATTCCCGCAGCCTCTTTGGACAGCGTATATTCAACCTGGTATTCCTTCCATCAGAAGTTTACAGACAAGCAGATACTGAAGCAGTGCCGACTTGCAAAGCCCCTCGGTATGGACACGGTTATCGTCGATGACGGATGGCAGTGCGGTGACAATTCTCTCGGATATGCTTATTGCGGAGACTGGCAGCCTCACAAGTCCAAGGTCAGGGATATGAAGGCCTTCGTGGACGCTGTACACGACATAGGCATGAAATTCGTACTCTGGTATTCCGTACCCGCCCTCGGTGTAAATTCAAAGGCTTATGCCGAATACAAGGATATGACTCTCAATCCATCGGCAAAGAACTGGGCAAGCCTTGACCCGAGATTTCCAAAAGTCCGCAGACATATCTGCGAAATTTACGAAAAGGCAGCAAAGGACTGGGGTCTTGACGGCTTCAAGCTCGATTTTATTGACTCCTTCAAAATTTATGACGAAACGCCCGCCTTCGATGAACGCTGGGATACAACCTCTCTCGAAGAAGGTGTTGACCTGCTTCTTTCGGAAATTACGAAGTCTCTTCGTGCAATCAATCCGGATATGCTCATAGAATTCCGTCAGTCGTATTTCGGTCCGGTAATCAAAAAATACGGCAATATGATACGTGTCGGCGATTGCCCGCACGATTCGCTTCGTAACCACGTGGCGGGAATTGACCTGAAGTTCCTGCTCGGCCGCGTTCCGGTACATTCCGATATGCTTATGTGGAACAATGACGAAAGTGCCGAGAGCGCTGCCTGCCAGGTTATCACCACCCTGCCTCTCGTTCCTCAGATTTCAGTCCTGCTTGACAAAATTCCGAAACGGCATAAGGCAATGCTTAAATTCTATCTGAATTTCAGAAACGAACACAGAGACGTGCTTATGTGCGAAGACTTTGAAGCAGACAATCCCGACGGACTGTACAGTCAGTTCAGGGTAAGGAAAAACGGCGAACTGATTGCAATCTGCCGCACGAAGAACGTTGTGAAGGTCTTTGACACAGACAAATCAGTATTTTTCATCAACAACGGTTCGGACGATTCACTTATCATCGAAGCAAAAGAAAATCTCGGCAGCCGCGAATACCGCATTCTCGACTGCACGGGAAAACTCATCTCACACCGTACGCGCAAATTCACCCCGGGGGCATATTTCTTCTCCGTTCCGCGCAGCGGAATGATTGAAATAATTAAAAAATAATATTTCAAATTTTTATTGAGACATTGTAACAAACTTCCCTCAAAATACGTCTTATACATATGGACGGCAGCTGCAGCAGCATTATCCACTGACTGACGCAAGGTTTTATTCTGCCGTCCTCACTCACCAATACTAAATTCGCGCAACACAATCCGGAGGTTAAAATGACCCTGAAAAAAACACTTGCCTTACTCATATCGGCAATACTGACCTTTTCCCTGATAATTCCCTGCCTGGTTATAACGGCATCTGCTGAAGCCGTCGAATCGCTGTATACGGATAATCAGCTGAAAATCACCGTAAGCACGGGATATAATTCGGATTTTTCTTTTGAAAATGATTTTACCCCCGTTTATTTCACGGTATCCAACAATACCGGTAAAGACATTGAGGGGACCGCCGAGCTTTACTTCACGTACCAGTGTTATCCTCAGATAGTAGACGGCTCACCTTCCGTAACCGAGAGCATTTTTGTTGCCGACGGTTCAACGAAAAATTTCCGCATTTCAAATTTTACGGCATATAATAATTACGCTCTTCTGTTAATCAGAGACAAAAGCGGAAAAATTCTCGGATACGGAGCAACCACCACCGCATTTTCAGAAAGCAATTCCATTCTTCACATAGGCATCGTATGCGACGAAGCAAAAAACGGAACAGGGATCATAGACCTGTACAACGGATACGCCAACAATTACCAGTCATCTTATACGCTGACTGCGGTTTCAGACGTTCTCGGTGAAGTTCTGACCCCTGAACGCTTTCCTGAAAATCTATTCGAAATTCAGAAATTCAACCTCATTATCATTGGTGATGCCGACTTTTCGGCCTCCTCAAAATTCACACAGAAACAGATTTCTCTTCTGTACGACTATATCGATTGCGGAGGTTCGGTTCTGATCAGTGCTGACAGTCAGGGTAAGAATCTCTCTGCATTTGCTTCATATTTTGATAACACTCTTTCCGCTGCAATTAAACGGGAAAGTGTAAAGGGGCTTACCGTAAGTGCGGAATCATTTACCATTGCAACGAATGATACCGATTCTTCAGGCTCTTCATATTACTCAAAGAAATCATGGTCTTCATCGGAAGAATACAAAAATGCGGTATTTTCCGTGAAGCTTGACAGTGCGGTTGTAACAGAGGTAAATGACGACAATTTTTCTGTCGCTTTTGAAAATAACGGAGCCCGGATATACAGGCACATAAAATATGATCTGTATATTTCAAACTTTGACGTAACAAGCAAGGAATTCAGAAATTATTCCGGCTGTACCGGGCTGATTATCGCTTTAATGGAAAGAGCCGGTGCGGACATGTACCTAACTGACATTAGCCTTATAACCGCTCCGGAAACAGCCCTGACAAAATACACGTCTGCATACCCCAATCTGTTTGTTGCAGGAGCAGTAATTCTGGTATTTGCAATCATCGGAATCGTCATCCCCTTTATTATTTCAAAAAAGAAGAAGAAATCACGTTATCTCTGGGTCGGAGTTCCCGCGTGTTCAGTGGCTTTCTCTGCAATTCTACTTGCGTACTCCTCTTTTCTGCACGGGGTCAGCCCGATTTCAAACACCATGGTATTTGAAAGGCTTTCAGACTGCGGTGAAAGTGTTATTTCTTACTCGACAACCGTTGCATCCCCGACAGGCGGCGTAAAGCTTATTGGCATAGCTGAAGAAGATCCCTGCTATATCGGAAACAAAATCGTTTCAAATTACTACAACTCCAATTATGCGGGTATCAGTTACAGTCCGTCAAAATCCGGTGTTTATTCCGAGTCACTCACAGCCTGGCAGAATGCCCAGGCATACGCCTATACTTCAAAACGCGATTGCGGTAAATTTGCTGCTTACTTGACTTTGAACGATTCGGACTGCAGCGTGACAATCACAAACAATACCGGCAGGGATCTTTCCGACTGCACGGCAATTATTCTCGGCAATTTATATTACATCGGGGATCTGACTGCAGGTTCATCATATACCGCCCACAACGTCGGTCAGAGTTACGTAGTACCTACAGCACTCGAATTGATTCAGAAAGTATACGGAAACAGATACGGTATTTCCGACCAGCAGCTGAACAATGAATACTATAATAACGTAAGCTACTATAAAGGCGGATATACCTACAGCAGTGTTTCTTACTATTCGTCATATCCTTATTCGTATTACGGCTATCCCGATTATGAAAATTTCAAATTCTTAAAATCAATATACGATGAAAGCCACGAAGATTATTTCCGAGCCGTTGCAATGACGATTATTATGCAGAATCAGACGGTCGAGGATATTACCGTCTTCGGATTTGACCCTGCTGCCGACGTGGCGGCAGCCGTCAACGGAAAGGCAATCTCAAGAAGAGCATCGACTTTCGCAGTGTATCAGAATATTGAAACATATGACGATCTTTCCGGCATCGAAAGTGCAGATTATTCCTGCGTGCCCACATTAGTACACGATTGTATGATGAACTGCAACACAATTTACGATGATTTTGGAAACAGCCAATACCGCTTAAATGGCTCCGATGCATGGCTCGGACTGAATACCTTTTATAACCGTCAGATTACCGAAGATAAAAATTCTTTGAGTGTTGATATTTGCGGAAGTGACGTCGACAATCTGAAGGTTTATGCTTTAATTGCGCGGGACACTCAGAACAAATATCCTGATGAAACTTATGTCAAGGCTGTAGAACTCAAAAAAGGCGAAGACGGATTATACCATGGTACAATAACGGAGCTTGTTGACTGTGTATCTCAGACCTTATACGAAACCGATAAGTATTATTCATATTACTCTTATGATAAAGTAATTTATTATTCATCCACTGTATATATCGGAGATAAAACATTAAATATTCAACTCGGAAAATCAAACGGAGAGGATGAACTTGTACTTATTATTCATAACGAAGACAACCTGGACGCAATTATCGACTCCTTAACGTGCACTATGACATCAAAATAAAGAAAGGGGATAAATTATGTTACTGAGAACTGAAGAACTGACAAAATGCTACGGTACTCACCGTGCGCTGAATTCCCTTTCCATGTCTCTTGACAACGGAACGATTACAGGCTTTATCGGTCCCAACGGGGCAGGTAAAACCACCGCAATGCGCATTATGGTCACACTGATGAGACCGACATCAGGGGAAGTTTATATCAACGACGAAGCGATTTCCAAAAGCGTTATGGACGCAAGAAAAATCATCGGATTCGTGCCGGACTATTTCGGCGTGTATGCTGCAATGAGCTCAGAGGAATATCTCGATTTCTACGCCGATACAAACAACGTGCCCAAGGCCGGAAGAGACGAACTTATCGACAGCCTTCTGGCGCTTGTAAAGCTGAGCGACAAGAAATATTCAGACGTAAACCAGCTGTCCCGCGGTATGAAGCAGAGACTCTGCCTTGCCCGTGCTCTTCTGCACAATCCGCAGCTGCTCGTTCTCGACGAACCCGCTTCCGGTCTTGACCCTCAGTCAAGGGCGGAGCTCAAAACCATTCTCGTGGCACTCCGCAATGAAGGAAAAGGCATTCTTATTTCATCTCACATTCTTCCGGAGCTCGGCGAGTTCTGTGACAGAGTAGTCATAATGAACAAGGGCGTCAAGGTTGCTGAAGGAAGCGTTGACAGCATAAGCGAACAGCTCGGTGAAAAGGCAAAAATCACATATACTCTCATTGACGACAGCCAGTTCGACGACGCTGTTTCGATTTTCAGAATGAATCCGCACGTCGGTGAAATAATTCGCGACAAAATGACGCTTGAGGTAGAATTCAAAGGCGACGATCTGGCATCATCGGAAATGCTCAAACGCCTGATGCTTTCGGATATTAAGGTATCCGAGGTATCCAAAACCAGACTTTCTCTTGAACAGGTATTCCTGGAGGTTATTGGCAATGACGGCAATTAAAGAATTTTTCTCAAACGCAATACTGCGCTTCGGAATGAGAAGAAGGTCCAAGCGTGCTCTCACTCTCGTTCTTCTGCTGCTTCCGGTCGCAGGCATTACCGCGCTTCTCATAGTAATTTACGGAACAATTCTGATTTTCAACAACGTAACCCCGTCCGACCTTTCGGAATCCGGCACCCTCGTTTTTATAATTATCGCCGGAATTCACATCGGATTTTCAATGCTCACGGCTCTGGGTGCAGCTGCCGGTGAAATCACAGGTGAAAAGCAGAGACAGACGATGGATTTACTCGTCTGCTCACAGATGAGCCCTTCCAAAATTATTCTCGGGAAACTGACGTCATCTTGCTCCTTCATTCTGCTGATTTCATGTGCCATGCTTCCCCTGTATTCGGGACTTGCACTGCTCGGCGGTGTCACGGTTCAGATGCTGATAGCCACATACGTGTCGGTGATTCTCTTTTCGTTCTTTACTGCATCTGTGGCAATTTTCTTTTCAACAGTAACGAAGAAAACAGCTGCAGCTGAAATACTCGCATTCCTCATCATCGTTGCCGTTTTCGCAATTTGGCTCATTCTCGCACTGATTTGCGAACTCATCAATGAGTTTATGATTGAATATATGAGTAGAAGAACGTTTATCCTTGCCCAGTTCTCTAATATTCCGCTGTTTATTCAGGCAGACCCCGGATGCTTTCTCTATATGATATTCAGACTGGCAGTTACCGGTTTTGAAGACACCTACAACTACCACGGATTCCACGAGACCTTCGTTACTCTGATAATGACTCCTCTGCAGCTTATACTGATTTCGGTATTATGCGTTCTCGGAGCAATCAAAAACATCAATCCCCAGAAATCCCCCAAAAACAAGAGCTGATAAAACACAAAATGGAAAAAAAGAAATTCTCAGGGCTGCTGCGTCCTTTTGCGCAGAGGCTCTGGCTTGAAAACGTAATACAGGCACTGGTTGCCGCTGTGGGGATTTCCGCAGCAGCGGGGCTTCTCTGTCTCGTTTTTTCATTCTTCCTGCCAATCAGGATAACGATCCTTTATTACGTAATCATCTGTTCTGCAGCGTTCTTCGCCGCGTTTACTGTAATGCTCTTTATCGGCAGACCGGATACCGGAAAGGTCGTAAAAAGACTGGACAAAGCAGGCTTTGACAACAGAGCCGAAACCTGCCTTGAACTGATTGAAGACGATTCAATTATGGCTAAACTTCAGAGACAGGACACTTACAGAAAGATTAGCTCCTTCCCTGCAAAACGGATAAAAATCCGCTTTGACAGAAAGCGTGCCGCAATCTGTCTTGGCGCCGTGATTCTCTTCACCGGTCTTTCCTTCATACCGAACGTAAACCAGAACGTGCTTGCGGCCGAAGATGAAAGACGGGAAAAAGAAGAAGAAATCATCGAACAGGCACTTGAAAAGATACGTGAAGAGGTAGAAAAGGCAGATTTATTGCCCGAATTCAAGGATAAAGCGCTTGAAGTGGTAAAGGAGCTTGAAAAAGTTCTTTCCAAAGACAAGACGCTTTCTGAAAAGCTTGCCGACATAAATGACGCCAAAGAAAAGCTTAACGACATTTATGCGGACGATAAGCTTGCAAAAGAAAGGCAGGCAGCAAAGGATGCGGCAGAAGCTCTCGCCAATACCACGTCCGATGCTATGAAAGAAATGACCGAAGCTGCAGCCGAGGGGAATCCCGAAGCCGTCAACAGTTCGGCACAGAGACTGCTCGATGAAATAAAGAGCGCCGGAAATGACGAAAAGAAGCTTTCCGAGCTTCAAAAAGACGCTGAAGATGCTGCCAAAGCAGCAGGATCAAGTGCGGTTTCATCAGATTTTGAGAAGCTTGCCGAAGCCCTGAAAAACATGACGGAAGGTTCTGCCGATGCTCAGGACTCGCTGAAATCAGCGCTTGACGGTCTGAAGGACACACTCGGAAGTATAAGTCAGAATGACGCTTCCTCGTTCAAAGGCGATGCGTCGGAAATCACTCAGGATATGCTTGACAGTCTGAAACAGCAGCTGTCCGAACAGCAGGGTCAGCAAGGTCAGCAGGGTCAGCAAGGTCAGCAGGGCCAGCAAGGTCAGCAGGGTCAGCAGGGTCAACAGGGCCAGCAGGGTCAGCAGGGTCAACAGGGTCAACAGGGCCAGCAGGGTCAGCAAGGTCAATCCGGACAAAGCGGACAACAAGGCTCAGGCAGTGGCAGCGGAACCGGAACCGGATCAGGCAGTGGAACCGGATCAGGCAGTGGAACCGGATCAGGCAGCGGAACCGGATCAGGCAGCGGAACCGGGTCAGGCAGTGGAGCCGGCGGAGGTTCCGGTGCCGGTTACGGTCCCGGAGGCGTTTTATCCGACACCGAACGTGTTTACACCGGTGACGTAACGGTTCCGGGAGGTAACGAAAGTGCCTACGTTCCCGGTCAGCTTGATGAAAACGGTAACCCGCAGAGAATTGAAATGGGCGAAAAGGAAGCCGAGGAAGGCTGCGTCCCCTACAGCGAGGTTTTCGGTGAATACGAACAGAATGCCAACCTCGCGATGGACCGTGAAAAGATTCCCGATAGCCTTCGTGAGCTTGTCGAAAAATACTTTACGGGACTTGAATAAAACAGGATCTGCCGATTTTGAAAATCTCCCGATTTTATCGAAATAATAAAAAAATAAAACTGCATTTTCATCAAATAAACAAAAAAAGATGACAAAAGAACCGTCCCTTGTCATCTTATCAAATAACAAAAGATGACAAAAGAACCGTCCCTTGTCATCCATCAAATAAACAGACGAAAGGAACGCAGCCAAAGACGCAAGCCTTGACTGCACTCAGATACCATGCTTACAGAACAGAGTGTTGATCTTTTCAGAAAAAACACAGAAGACATACTGAAAGAAATAGGCAAGGACGTTATCGGACAGAAGGAAATTGTAAAAGAAACCCTCATTGCCATTATCAGCGGCGGCAACGTATTGCTTGAAGGCGTTCCGGGACTTGGAAAAACGAGACTCGTACGCACGATAGGCCGCGTTCTCGATATGCCCTTTTCGAGAATTCAGTTCACTCCCGACCTGATGCCGGCAGACGTAACCGGAACCAATATCGTTATTAAGGATGAAAGCGGAAACGTCAGCTTTATGTTCCGCAAGGGACCGGTTTTCACAAGCATTCTTCTTGCCGATGAAATCAACCGTGCAACGCCGAAAACGCAGAGCGCCCTGCTTGAAGCCATGCAGGAGCACACCGTCACCGTTGCCGGCGAATCCTACCGTATGGAAGAACCCTTCTTCGTGCTTGCAACCCAGAACCCCGTAGAGCAGGAGGGCACATATCCGCTTCCCGAAGCTCAGACAGACCGTTTTATGTTCAAGATTTTAGTCCCCTTCCCCTCAAATGAGGATCTTGAATCAATAGTGTCCCTGACCCAGAAGAAGCAGGATGAAAGCTCCGAAAAGGTAATCGACCGTGAACGTTTGCTTGAAATGAGAGATATTGCACGTGAAGTTCCCGTTTCCGACACTGTTATGAAATTTGCCTCCTCCCTAATAGGCGGAACGCATCCCGAGCTGTCTTATGCGCTTCCTTCCGCAAAGCAGTATCTGCGCTTCGGTGCCAGCCCCCGTGCCGCTCAGTCTCTTATTTCCGGTGCAAAGGTTAACGCACTGATGGAAGGAAGATACAACGTATCAGTAAACGATCTCAAAAAGCTTGCACTTCCGGTTCTTCGTCACAGAATAGCTCTGAACTTCGAAGCCCTGAGCGAAGGTCTTTCTGCCGACAGCGTCATTGAAAAAATGCTCGCTGAGAATGAGCAATGAGTAACGAAAACAGGATCTTCGATGATGCCTTCCTAAAAAGGCTTGACAGTCTGTCACTGCGTTTTACAAAGGCAGTAAACACAAGCTATACCGGAGGCCGACGGTCAAAGGCCCTCGGCAGCACCGTTGAATTTTCAAACTTCAGGGAATACAACCAGGGTGACGATTTCAGACGAATTGACTGGAACGCCTATGCCAGATTCGAAAAGTTCTTCATTAAGCTCTTTCTGGATGAAAAGCAGCTCAACGTAAGAATTTTTATTGACCTGTCCGCTTCAATGGACTTCGGTGAACCCACAAAACTGACAGCAGCAAAAAAGCTTGCCGCAGCCTTTGCCTATCTTGCCTTCAGAGCCCGTGACAAGGTTGAAATCATCGGTCTTTCCGACGGCGGAAGTGAAGCAATTTCAGGTTCCGTCACGACTCTTCAGGGCTTTTACCGCACACTCGAGGTGCTTGAAAATACCGAAGCACACGGGGACACGAGACTTGACAGTTCCCTTCGCGGCATAAAAGGCATTCATCCCGGTGACGGAGCAGCAATTCTCATCTCAGACCTTATGAGCGATGAGGAGTACAAAAAGGCTCTTGACTATCTTCTCTTCATGCGTCAGGAAGTAATCGTAATTCATCTTCTCTGTCCTGAGGAGATTGATCCGCAGCTTGAAGGAATGCTCCGCCTTGAGGACAGCGAAAAAAACACTTTCTGCGAAATCAATGCAACGCAGGAAACTCTTTCATATTACCAAAAGGCTCTTGAAGAATTCAGAAATCAGATAAAGAGTTTATGCATGTCGCGCGGTATCACGCTTATCTGCGCATCTTCCGATGAAGACATGGAAAACGTGCTTATCGAGCGTGCGGGAAACACAGGGCTAATAGGCTGATATCTTTGAAATTCTTTTTTCTCAATAAGACTGAGGGACATTTCTTTTGTCTCAAAGACATATTTTTTTCACATTTACCGGAAAACAATTCTTTTCAGAATCAAGTCTAACTGTTTTTTCGGTCTTGCCCGATAAACATCTGACTGCTGTATTCTGAGAATACAGAGGAGTTTTTATTTTGAAATTTTTGAACCCGTGGGGGCTTCTGGCGCTTTCCGCCATTCCCGTCCTCATAGTACTTTATATATTGAAGCAGAAGCATAAAGTACAAAAGGTCCCGAGCCTTTATCTCTGGCGCAAGACCAGAGTTATGCTTGAGGCCACGACTCCCTTTCAGAAGCTGAAAAGGAGCCTGCTCTTTATTCTTCAATTGCTTTCGGTTCTGATTCTGGCCCTTGCAATTGCAAGGCCCGTGCTCAACAGCACCCACGTTTTCGATGAAGCTATAGTAATCATTGATGCGTCAGCCAGTATGCAGGCAGAAGACGTTGACAGTACGAGATTTGAACGTGCCATTGACGAATGTCTGAAAATTGCAGACGGACTCGGAAACGGTAAGAAAATGTCCGTAATCATCGCAAAGGATACGGTTTTCCCCGTCGTTTCACATTCGGAAAGCAAGTACGAAATAAAAAATGCACTGAAATCCGCAAAATGCGGATACGGAACTGCTGATATTGAGTCTGCAGTTCTGCTTGCCGACAGTATGAGGTCTGAAAACTCGAACTGCGAGATCAGAGTATATACGGACTTTTCTTACGACGACGGAAACTCATATCTGAAATATATAAACATGAGCCTGTCTTACGACAACAAAGCCGTGCTGAACCTGAAAACCGGCTATGCAAGCAGCGGTCTGTCCGCTCTTTCCACCGTCGAAAGCTTTGGCTCCGACTGTGACGTAACGCTTGAGCTGCTTGCCGACGGACTTATATTTGACGCAAAAAATCTGTCACTTAAGGCGGGGGAAGCTCAGAACGTTTACTGGTACAATCTTCCCGAAGACGCAGAGCTCATCACAGTCAGATTTACTGAAGATGACGTTCTGAATTCCGATAATTCACTCAGCGCCGCAGTCGTGAAGGATGCAGACAGAAGCGTACTCGTCGTCTCGGAAAGCGGCTTTTTCTGGGAAAAAGCCCTCAGCGCAGTCTGCAGTTACAAGATTTACAAATGCACTCCCGACGATTACGATGCTTCTCAGATTGATAAATACGATCTTATTATCTTTGACTGCTGTACTCCTGAACAAATACCGGAAAGCTGTGCCGCGTGGTTGATAAATCCCTCACTGGACGTACCTGAAGTCACTTTCGGCTCGGTAATCAAAGGCAGCACCCTGAGAGCAGGTTCCGGAAAATTTGCATCAGAATTATGCGAATACGTAAATCCGACCTCAATCATTCTCTCTCAGTTCAGGGAAATGACTGCAGACGGAGATTGGATGACTGCGCTTTACTGCGGTGAATATCCTGTAGTTTTCGGAAAAGAAAATTCTTCAGGCCTTATCCTTACCGTATTTTCATTTGATATTCACGACAGCAATCTGCCGCTTCTCAAGGAATTTCCGATTCTGATTCAGAATTTGCTTTCATATTCTCTTCCGAGAATGGCTGACGGAGACGGGATACACGAATGCGGCGACAGCGTAAACGTAAGAATTCTGCCCTATTCTGTAAGCACAGAAGTGGAAAGACCTGATAAAAAAACAATCAGTTTAGGCGACGAACGCATGTTGAGTCTCGATATACCCGGCGTATACCGCATCACGCAGAACATTGAAAGAAACGGTGATGACGGAAAGAAATCAGAGCAGACTGCGGCTTGTCTCTGTGCGAGAATTCCTGCGTCTGAATCCGCAATGGAAAATTCTGCTGCTTCTGTTACCGATTCAAAGATTTCCGAGTATAAAGGTCAACTTGACCTTCGTCCGTATCTGTGCATAGCACTGCTGTGCCTGCTTGCGGCGGAATGGTGGGTGTATAACCGTGAAAGTTAATTTTGACAATCCCTGGCTTTTGCTGGCCGCAATACCTGCGCTTGCCGCAGTAATCATCCCTTTTTGGTTCTATAACAGGAAAAGACGGGCGGGCTCCCGCAAAATTGCCGCGTTTATTGCTAGAATTCTTGCCGTTGTTTTACTCGTTACCTCTCTTTCGGGGCTTGCAGTATCAAAGGTCACGGATAAGAACAGCATTCTTATCGTTGCCGACCTGTCGGACAGTGCGAGAACAGTCAGAGACAATTTTGAAGAAATCGTCAAAACGGCAACCGGATATTCAGATGAGAAAACCTCAATCGGACTGTTGACCTTCGGATATAATTCCGAAATTGAACTGCCTCCCACGGAAGTTTTTGATTTTACCGTTTTCGAGACCTCGCCGGTCGGCTCTTATACAGATATTTACTCAGCCGTTATCAAGGCTGCCGCTCTGCTTCCCGAAGATACCAACAACAGAATCATTCTGCTGACCGACGGAAAGGAAAACATAAATTCCGTAAGGGAAGCCGCAAACGTACTGAAATCCAGGAATATCCGCATAGATGCAATAGTTAATGAAACCGATCCCGTAAACCGTGAAATTCAGATTTCCGACATTTCAATTCCCGAAGTTGTTTACAGCGGAGAGGAATTTTCAATCACGGTTACAATCGAGAGCAACGTCGACTGTCAGGCAAGCCTGACACTTACAGAAGACGGGGTATCAAGCTCCGAAAATGAAATTTCACTTACAAAGGGCACAAACCGCTTCGTTTTCAAACGCACTGCCGAATCAACCGGTATATCATCATATACGGCCGAGGTACGTGCCGAGGGCGACTGGCTTGCCGCCAACAACAAGATATACAGCTTCATTAACGTTCAGGGAGTTCCAAAGGTTCTGATAATCGACGGAACCGACAGTGAATCACACGAAATCGAAAAGATACTTTCGGGCAGCGTCACGGTGGAAAAATGCACAGCTGCCATGGCTCCGGCCACAATTTCGGAGCTTCGCAAATATGAAGCCGTGATTATGATGAACGTCACGAAGGATTCTCTTCCCGAGGGATTTGACAATTTGCTCAAATCCTACGTCAGCCAGCTCGGACGCGGTCTCTTATATACGGGCGGAGCACAGTCATACATACTCGGGGACTGGGTGGACTCAACACTTGAGGAAATTCTTCCGGTTTCTATGACAATCAAGGACGAATACAATTTAAATGACGTCGGTCTGATGATTCTCATAGACAATTCAGGCTCCATGATCGGGACTCCTCTCGAGCTTGCCAAAAAAGGAGCAATTAAAGCCGTCAGCACCGTAAAGCCACAGGACAAGGTCGGTGTCATTGCCTTCTCCGACAATGCCGTATGGATTTCAAAAATGGTCCCCGGAACAGAAAAGAGTTCGGTTCAGAACAAAATCGAAACGATCCAGATAAACGGCGGAACTATGCTTGCCTCATCGCTGAATGAAGCTTACGAAGCGCTTCAGAATTGCGGAACGGCTCTGAAAAACGTTATTCTTCTGACCGACGGTCAGCCGGCAGATGAGAATCTGATTTTCAATTCGGGTATTGTGTCGAAAATGAAGGAAGCACAAATTACCGTAACCTCAATTGCAGTCGGATTTGACACTTCACCGACAATTCTGAACTACATTTCGGGAACGACCGGAGGAAACATAATCAACGTTCAGGATGAAAGCAAGCTGCCCCAGATTATTTATACCGAAGCACTCAAAGCAATAGCCGGCTCATATCTGAATAACAGAACGTTCTACCCTGAAGTTGAATACCGGAGCAATATTCTTTCCGGAATTCAGGCTCTTCCGACTTTTGACGGGTACGTCAAAACCGAGGAAAAGAGTCTTGCCAATACGGTCCTTGTAACTGATGAAGACGATCCGCTTCTTGCAGAATGGCAGTACGGTCTCGGAAGAGTCGTTGCATACACCTCAGACCTCAACGGAAAATGGTCCTCAAAGCTGCTTGCCTCAGATGAAGGCGTAAAGCTTATCAAGAATATGATTTCGTTCATCCTTCCCTCAACGGATACCGAAGAAGGAGGAGCACTGTCGATTACACGCTCAGGTGATACCGGTATAATTTTATTCGCAGCTGATGAGTCCGGGGCTGATATGAAGACCGAAGCAACTGTTATTTCCCCTTCCGGCAAACAGCAGACAATTGCAATGGCTCCTTCAGGAATATCGAGCTATGAATGCTCATTTAAGCTGACCGAAGAAGGCAGCTACGTCGCAATCGTAACTCAGAAGGACGCGAACGGAAATACCACCGTATCCAAAGAAGGCGCTATGTCGGTCCGCTACAGCGATGAATACGATATGTTTGCAAAGGACCTCGGATACGTAAAGGCCCTTTGCGAAGAAGTCGGAGGAAGCGCTGATTTTGACAATCTCGACGACATAATGAAGATAAAAATCACGGGAGCCGATTCCCGCACGAGCCTTGCGACGGCATTTTTGATAATCGCAATTATTCTCATTATGCTCGATATCGCTCTTCGCCGACTCGGAATAGACTTTGCTGCAATTATTGCAAAAATCCGCGAAAAGCTTCCGAAACGCTTGCCGAAGTCTGCTCCCGTAACAGCACCCACGACAGTCAGCACAGCTACGCAGAGCGAAGAGCCGGTCGAAAACAAAAACGCAAAAGAAAAGACCGAAAGCTTCCCTGAAGAAAAGATCGGAAAGCCCAAAAAAGAAAAGGCTGCAAAGAAAGCCGAGCCCGAACCCAAAACAAACGCACAAAGCTCGCTGAACAGCATTTCTTCCCTGCTCAAGGACGTTGACAATTCAAAGAGAAGAAAGATGTAAAAGAATTCTGACGGGAGCCTCATCCGTCACGGCTGCGCCGTGCCACCTTCCCCCGTGGGGAAGGCAAGTATGACACGGGGACGTTTCTCCTGTCAGCTTTTCAAAGCTGACAGGATGACAAGGGACGGTTCTTTTGT
>DCGL01000008.1 GCA_002314565.1 Clostridiales bacterium UBA1779 | reverse complement strand
AATGGGTGACCTCCTACTCGATTGTTCGTCAGTCCTCGAAGCCCGCGGCGGTGAGCGAGTCCTTGACGTCTGCGCCTGCCCCGGTTCAAAGAGCTTCGGCGCGGCTATAGATATGCAGAACGAGGGCGAAGTGCTTGCCTGCGACCTGCACGACTCAAAGCTTCCTTTAATAATAAAGGAGGCCGAAAAGCTCGGAATTACGGTTATTAAGACTCTTGAACGCGATTCTTCGGTTAAGAACCCCGAGTTCGAAGAGAAATTCGACCGCGTCATCTGTGACGTGCCATGCTCGGGCTATGGGGTCATTGCAAAGAAGCCTGAAATTCGATATAAATCATTAAAGGAAGCAAAAACGCTTCCGGAACTTCAGTATTCCATTCTCGAAGCAGCGGCCTCCGCACTTAAAAAAGACGGTGTTCTCGTTTACTCGACCTGCACCGTACTGCCCGCCGAAAACGAAGAAAACGTGCTGAAATTTATTGAAAATCACAAGGATTTTGAACTCCTGCCCTTCGAATGCGGTGAAAAGCATGCCCTTAAAGGCTTTATGACACTTCTGCCGGACGGCGGCACCGACGGCTTCTTCATCGCAAAGCTTCATAAAATATGACAAATGAGCCTCATCCGTCAATTTTCGCTGACACGAAAATTGCCACCTTCCCCGTGGGGAAGGTAAAAAATAAGCTCTTCAACACTTGCCTTCCCCACGGGGGAAGGTAAAAAAGCGGTACTAAAACTCGCCTTCCCCACGGGGGAAGGTGGCACGGCACGGCCGTGACGGATGAGGCTCCCGATGGCAAGAATAACAAGGGACAATCCGTACGGGGCCTTGTCTATCCTGAAAACAGAAAGAACACTATGGAAAACGAAACGTCAAAACCGGATATTCTGTCTCTTTCCTACGAAGAGCTCGAAGAGCTGATTCTGTCTGTCGGAGAGAAAAAATTCCGGACCTCACAGATATTTCCTCAGCTGCACCGCGGTCTTATGCCGGGGCAGATGACGAATATTTCAAAGAAAACGGCTGCGGCCATCGAAGAGGCAGCGGACTGTTTTCTTCCTCAGATTGATATTAAGCTCACGTCGCAGATTGACGGCACTGTTAAATATCTTTTCCGCCTGCAAGACGGAAACTGCATTGAAACCGTTCTTATGAAATACAACCACGGTAACACGGTCTGCGTTTCAAGTCAGGTCGGCTGCCGTATGGGCTGTGCCTTCTGTGCCTCGACCATCGGCGGAAAGGTCAGGGATCTCACTGCCGGTGAAATACTCGGTCAGGTGATTGCCGTTCAGGCCGACAGCGGAGAGCGAGTCGATAACATCGTCATGATGGGAATAGGTGAACCGCTTGACAACTATGAGAACGTGCTGAAATTTCTGCACAACGTAAACGACGCGCGCGGAATCTGTATAGGATACAGACATATTTCACTGTCAACCTGCGGACACGTCGACGGAATCCGCCGTCTTGCCGCGGAAAAGCTGCCGATAACCCTGTCTCTGTCGCTTCACGCCCACGATGACGAAACGCGCAGTGCGATAATGCCCGTCAACAAACGCTGGGGCATAGACGAAACCCTGCGTGCCTGCCGCGAATACATGGACAGCACCGGAAGACGCATATCGTTTGAATATACGCTTATTAAAGGTAAAAATTGTACTCCGTCCGATGCCGGAGCGCTGGCAGCAAGACTTAACCGCATTATGCGGGCTGAGGCCGGCTGCCCGATACACGTAAATATCATACCCGTCAATGCGGTCAGGGAAACCGGACTCGAGCCGCCCGACAAGGCTGCAATCGAAGCCTTCTGCTCCGTTCTTGAAAAGAAGGGCATCAGGGCAACGGTCAGACGCAGACTCGGACCGGATATCAACGCCTCCTGCGGCCAGCTCAGGCGTCAGAGCCGCGCCGGTGCGGAAAACGGAACAGAGAGCACGTCTTGCGTGACGGAAAACAAAAACTGAAATACTCAGAAAAAGGAAGGGCTAATTGAATGCTGTTTTACGGAAAAAGCGACGTCGGAGCGGTGAGACACGAAAACCAGGACTGCTTCGGAATATATGAATTGCTGCCGGGTGTCACACTGGCCCTTATCTGCGACGGTATGGGAGGAAATGCCGGCGGTTCTGTTGCGTCGCGCCTTGCCATCGACACCTTTGCCGAAATGATGCGCGAAACGCTGATACCGGACGACCCGGGAGAGAGAGCGGTTATCAACGAAAAAACCGTCCGCCGTGCCCTTGAGTCATCTGCCGGAGCAAGCAACCGCCGCGTATACGATAAATCCCTTGAAAATGACGGTAAGCTCAGCGGAATGGGAACGACACTCGTCGGTCTTCTCACAGTCGGAAACGAGCTTGCCTGGAGCATAAACGTCGGTGACAGCCGCCTCTACGCTCTGAGCGATGCCGGAATGCTGCAGCTGACCCGTGACCATTCTCTCGTTCAGCAGATGATTGACAGCGGATCGATGAAGCCGGAAGAAGCCGGAAAATCCCCGATGCGCAATATTATCACCAAGGCAATCGGAACAGACACGAGCGTTGAAGCGGACATCCGTTCCGTGGATACCGGCCTTCCCGGAGAGAAAAGATATTTCCTTTTGTGCTCCGACGGCCTCTACGTCTGCGTCGAAAGAGAAAAGATTGCCGAAATTCTTGCAATGAACGCTGAACTGCCTGAAAAGGCCGAGCTGCTCGTGCGCGCCGCGCTCAGAGCAGGAGCCCCCGACAACGTAACGGTGATTCTCGCCGAAAACTGACCCGTGAAAGAATAAAATAAATGGAAACCGAAAAAGACACTCTTATTGCCGATGGGCTTTTCGACGGAAGATACAGAATCGAATCTCTGATCGGAACCGGCGGCATGGCGAAGGTATACAAGGCCGAGGACAGCATATCGGGCAGAACGGTTGCCCTGAAGATGCTGAAGGATGAAATATCCGGGGACAAGGAAGCACTTGCCCGTTTCACGACGGAAGCAAAGGCCATGTCTCTTCTTTCTCATCCCAATATTATCGGAATTTACGATATATCTCTCAATACCGAAAAGAAATATCTGGTTATGGAGTACGCAGAGGGCATTTCACTGCGTACCTATATGGATAAGCGCGGAGCACTCTCTTTTGACGAGCTCGAAGGCTTTTCCGAACAGATTCTTGCGGCACTCAACCACGCTCATTCAAAAGGAGTCGTTCACAGGGATATTAAGCCGCAGAATATTATGATAATGAAGGACGGTATAGTAAAAGTCACCGACTTCGGAATCGCAAAGCTTGCAACCACCGCAACGGTCTCTCTTGACGAAGAAGCAATGGGAACCGTTTACTATATCAGTCCGGAGCAGGCGGAAGGAGCCGAAGCAGATAACCGTTCCGACCTTTATTCACTCGGCGTTATGATGTATGAGATGGCAACCGGAGAACTGCCCTTTTACAACGATCATGCTGCTGCCGTCCTGCTTGCACACATCCAGACCAAGCCCGAACCCCCGAGACAGATAAACAGAAATATTTCAAGAGGACTTGAGCAGTTCATACTCTGCGCAATGGAAAAGAATCCCGAAAAGAGATATCAGAGTGCTCTCGATATGTTCAGGGAGCTGCGCAGACTGAAAAAAAGCAAGTGGGCTATGGCAAGAACTGCTGCCCGTATAAAGAAAGACAAGCGTTCAAAAGTCAACCGCGAAAATAACCGTCCGTCACGTTCTATGACTCCGGTAATTCTCGGTATTGCCTTTGCTTTGCTTGCGGTCGGAATCGTATCCGTATTCACGGCTCTTGACAGACTGAAAATCGGGACTCTCGGTACCGAAAGTATCACGGTGCCCGACGTTGTGGGCCAGGCCTATGCCGATGCAGATGAATGCGGCAGTACAGAGGCTTATAAGGCTATGCTTGAAAATCTCGGTCTCGGCTCCGATTACAAGGTCAGCGTCGAATATTTGTATACCGACCTTTATGATAAGGGAACCGTTATGGCTCAGTCTCCGGCAGGAGGCGCCAGCCGTAAGGCGCCCTGCGACATCAAACTCACGGTAAGTCTCGGCGTCGAAACGGTAATCCTCGGCGATTACACCGATATGGAAATGAGAGAGGCAGAAACGAAGCTGCGGTCTCTCGGCTTCCAGGTTGAAATCGGAAAAGAGGACAACCCCGTTTTCGGAAAGAATTACGTCATAAGAACCTCCCCCGAGCCCGGCTCCAGAGTCAAAAAGGGCAGCAAGGTTTATCTCAGCGTTTCCAACGGAATCGGAACGGGACTTTCCAATATGCCTGACCTGACCGGATACACCGAAGCCCAGGTTGTGAGCAAACTCAACAACGTATATCATTTCAAAGTCGGGAAAGTAACGTATACCCGTTCGCTGTCCCCCGCAGGAACCGTCCTGTTTCATACTCCTGCCGTCAATGAGACGGTATACCAGGGCTTTACCACCGTCGATTTCGTCGTAAGCGGAGGTCCCGATTTCGGAGTTTATTACATTCCGACCGTAAAGGGAATGAAGAGCGACAAGGCAATTGCCATACTCGAAAATCTCGGATTCCAGGTTTCCGTAAGAAAAGCCCAGAGTAAAGAAGAGGTCGGAACCGTCATCAACAACTCAATCGTCGGTATCGAAACCACTACTGTTTACCTCACCGTCAGCGGCGGAGAAGACTATTCTGACAGGGTTTATATGCTGAACGTTATCGGAAACACGTCTTCGAATGCCGAAACGCTGCTCAGCGGCTATCTTGCAGATAAAACGGACGTCAGATTTGAGTATATCAGAAAGAGATCGGACAAGGCCGTGGGGACGGTAATCGCTCAGAGTCCCGCAGCCAATGAACGCATTAATATCGACGGAAATCTGCTCGTCATCACACTGACCGTCAGCGAGGGACCCGATTACAGCGTAATGGTCAAGGTGCCGGGTGTGACCGGTGTTTCCGAGCAGGTTGCAGACCTGCTTCTTACCGAAGCGGATATTTCATCTGAAAAGATTTACATACACAACGACGCCCCCGCGGGAACGGTTCTTTATCAGTCTGAAAAGGAAGGAGTTCTGCTTTACGGACTTCAGGGACTGATTTCAATCCGTCTGACTATCAGCCTGGGACCTGAGGAAACTTTGCCGGAGGTTACAACCGGCCCGGAAGAAGGCGGTCCCGCCAATCCCGATGAAACGGCAGATCCCTCGGATACGACTGAGATTTCAATTTCCGATGCTGAGCTCAGCTCCGAAACCGCAGCGGCTCCCGAAGCACACATAAATCCCGTTCCGGAAACCTCAGCCAATGCTTAATTTTCTGAAATCAAAAACCGGAAGAATTCTGCGCTCCGGTCTGAACGTACTGATTTTTGCCGCACTGTGCGTGTTAGTTCTGATACTGCTCAGCGAAGATTTTGCAGCTGAGGTATCACGCGTCACTACAGGCGGCGGTATTTCAGCGGATGCGCTTGAAAAACGGCTCGGCGAAGAGGTGAAAATCCTCATCGTCTTTCCGTCTGTCGATGAATATGCCGCAAACTGCGCTCTGAAGCTCAGCGAGAGACTGTCGTCAAATCCGTCGCTGAAAGTATCGTTTTCTTATGATGATGCTGCCGACTTGCAGGAAAGTGACCTGACTGTATATCTCGGGCACACGAATATGAATTCGGAAAGCTATATACAAGCCATGGAAAGACTCGGTCCGGACGGGCTTGAGATAACCCACGAAGAAAATGCCGACGGGAATACTGACAGACTGTTTATTCTGGCTTTCAATGAGAAAAAGCTGGACGAGGGAATCGACCGCTTTGCGGACTATTTTCTGTCGGTAAGCAGGCTTTACAAGACCTTTGCCGCGCTTTACGTAACCGAAAAGAGCCAAATGACTTTTTCTCTTCCCGAAAAGCGCACGGTAACGGGAAACTCCTTTTCGCTTCTGACCCTGTCATATCCCGGAACCGATTCATACAGTCTGCCTGCGATAAAAACTCTTGCGGAAAAATTTCCGTCTGATATGCTCGTTTTTGACTGCGGCCTTGACTTTGCCTCTGACAGAGAGGGACTGAGGCTCGGCTGGGAAAAAATCATATCATCCGTAAGCCGGTATAATAAGGAAACCTCGGTTTTCCTTCCCGCTGACGGATACACCTCAAAAGAACAGCTCCTTTCCTGTGACGTTCTCGCTTCCGTTAAGGCGGATGCCGCGGTGCGCGGAACAGAAAGCAGCTTTATTATGCTTGAATCGGAAAGCGGGAAGCCGCTCGGCTTTATTGCATTTCTCTGTGACGGCTCGGATGCCGCGAAGGACATAGAGTATCTTTCAGACGTCAAAGCTCTTGCACAGAGGGAGGTAAGACACGAATTACCGCTTCTCGTTTATATGCCCGCCATAACGAAAGAAATACAGCAAATTCTGACTGCCGCTTCAAAAAAAGATGACGCTTCGGTTTTTTTAAATGAAAATACCGATTCCCGTATATCCGCTTATGCCGAAGCCGTCCGCCCCGGGCTTTCCGAGCTCGGTGCCGCTGCCTGCATTTTCGCTCTCGGATACACGAATGCAGGGGTTTGCACGGATAACTCCGGCTGCCTTCTCGGAATAACCGGATCCATTGACTTCAATTCTCCGGGACTTGGGGGGCGGTTTGCCTATGACAACAGTCTTCGTGGAGTGCTGTTTACAAGCTTTAACTTCAACAATGATGCTTCAGAAATAATCGGTATGAGGTATGTTTTTGCCTCGGAATACGGATTGACGGAGAAAAATGTCGGATAAAAACATTACTGCCACGGCGCGCGTGCTCAAGGGAGTCGGGGGACTGTTCACGGTCCTGTGCGAGCCGGGTGACAAATTGACAGAGGGACGGAAGCTCACCGTACGTGCTCGCGGTTCATTGCGAAGCGGCGGCAAGCTTCTCATCGGTGACAGAGTGAAAATTGAGCTTGACGGCGGTCTTCTTTCAAAAGACGGCACGGGCTTTGACGTTTCCGATGATAAATCCGGGGTTTCCGGTGCTGCCATTACGGATATACTTGAGAGAAAAAACACGTTTATTAGGCCTCCCATGGCCAATCTCGATATGCTTTTCATAGTCGTGTCTTCGGCGCGGCCTGATCCGAGTACTCCTGTCACGGACAAGCTCATCAGCGTCTGTGAGTACTATTCGGTGGAACCGGTTATAGTTATCGGGAAAAGCGAGCTTGACCCTGTCGTAGCAGATGAAATGAAACTCATCTATACCTCGGCAGGATATAACACCTTCGTTCTTTCATGTGCGGAAGGCACCGGAATCTGCGAATTCAGAGAATATCTCAAACGCAGCGCCTGCGGTATGCTGTCTGCTTTCGCCGGGGCATCAGGAGCCGGAAAAACCACGCTGATGAACAGCATTTTCCCGGATCTCCGCCTCATTTCCGGTGAGGTCAGCCGTAAAAACGGGCGCGGCAAGAACACGACGAGAGCCGTCGAAATCTTCGACGTGTCAATAGACGGCTTTCCCGTTCTGATTGCGGATACTCCCGGCTTTACGTCGATAGATTTTGAAAACTTTGATTTTCTGCCTTTTGAAGCACTGCCGGACACTATGAGGGAATTCAGGGATTATTATGCGGATTGCCGCTGGCCGGACTGCTCCCATACGAAGGAAAAGGACTGCGGAATCGCCATAGCCGTCAGAGAGGGAAAAATTGCTCAGTCGCGCCATGAGAATTATATAAGTATGTATGAAATTCTCAAAAACAAAAACAGGTGGGATTCATAAAAAAATGAACGCTTTTATTTATACGGGCGGAAAGATTGACGCAAAGAACATAACAACACATCCGAAGGGCGACGATTTGGTTATTGCCGCGGACTCCGGATGGAATAATGCAAAGCTGCTCGGAGAAAAGCCCGCGGTGCTGGTCGGGGATTTTGATTCACTCGGTGAAAAGAACATTCCGGACGGTGTGGAGCTTGTAAGACTCAAGCCCGAAAAGGATATGACCGACACCCAGGTCGCCGTTGAGATTGCAATTGAACGCGGTGCCGAAACAATCGATATCATAGGCGGTCTTTCGGGAAGACTTGACCACACGATGTCGAACCTTTTCATTCTCGAAGACCTGCAGCAGCGCGGCATCTACGCCGTTGCCTACGACGGGGTCTCAAGAGCGCGTTTTCTGAACTCCTCTTCCGCCCTTATAGGACGCAGTCAGTACAGATACGTTTCAATTATTGCAGTTGATGAGAAGGTAAAAGGAGTCGAAATTGACGGCTGTCATTATCCCCTTAAAAACGCAATGCTGAAAAGGCGTTTTCAGTATGCCGTAAGCAATGAAATCGAAGGCAACTGCACACTGATTTCGGTGAAAAAAGGAAGAGTGTTTATCATCGAAAGCCGGGATCCGGACTGACCGGGGCGATTTTGCTTGAAAAAAAGCCTGAAAAATGGTATAATTATAAGAATAATAATATTGATACGGAAGGCGGATTAAGTGTCTTGCGACAGCACTTAAAAGCATTATCGCAATTTAGACGCTCCGGTTTCCGGCGAAAGGAAAAATCATGTCAGAAATCACAGAAAAGTACGGCTACGGAGTAGCAACAAAACCCGAGGGAAAATGGATTCTTTACAGAATACTTCTTATTTCCGTTTATGTCTTATATCCCGTTCTTGCAATCGGCGCTATGATGATTATCAAGCCTGAGCTCGTATTCGTGGGTGCGCTTCTTGCCGTTTCCGATGCCATTCTTGTTTTCTTTACCTGGAGATTTGTCAGCTTCGACCACGAATATGAAGTTGAATCCGGAAAAGTAACGTATACAGTCGTTCACAACGCTTTCAATCACCGTATCAAGAAGCCGCAGATGGAATTCATGCTCAAGGAATGCACGGCTATTGCTCCTCTGAACAATCCCGAGCATCCCGAATGCGCAAAGCAGTATGAAGACTACAAGGCTGAAGTCGTTTACAACGCTCTTTCCTGGTCAAAGGCCGAAGACGCTTATTTTGCCCTGTTCACAACTGCCGACGGAAGACGTGCAGCATTCCTTTTCCAGGCAACCGGCGATATGCTCAAGAGATGCCGCTGGTACAATAAGGAAGCCACAGTTGTCGTTCCCACAAGAATCTGATTTGTGTCATTTATGAAAAAAATAGGAATTATCGGGGCGATGGAAAGAGAAGTCACCCTTCTGCGTTCCCATCTTGAAAATCCCGTCGAGAAAAAAATTCTCGGTGTGACCTTTTACGAGGGCAGACTCGGAAAATTTGAGGTTGCCCTTGTCCGCTGCGGCGTCGGAAAAGTAAACGCCGCCATCTGCACCACACTGCTCATCGAGCATTTTGCCCCTGAGTGTGTGATTAATACAGGCTCATGCGGCGGACTTCACAGCGGAATGTCCGTCTTTGACGTAATTGTTGCAAATGATGCCGTAGAGCACGACCTCGACTACGATGAAATCGGGGACCCCCGCGGGGCAATTTTCTTCCCCGACGGAACTTCCGAAATATTTATGCCCGCCGATAAGGAGCTTTCCGAAAAGCTGCTTCTGTCGGCCAAAAACTGCGGCTGCAACGCATATTCGGGCCGCATAGCATCCGGTGACCGCTTCGTTTATTCCGAAAAGGACAGGGAAGAGATTCATTCCTGGTTTGATGCCGACGGGTGTGAAATGGAAGGAGCTGCCGTGGCTCAGGTCTGCACCGTTGCCGGCGTTCCCTTTGCAATCGTCCGTTGTGTTTCCGACGGAATCGGAGCCACAAAAGTTTCTTATTACGATTTTGTTGAACCGGCATCCGTTATCTCAGCCAAAATTATTGCGGATTTTGCCGGAATATCTCTCACATAAAGACTGTAGAGCCTGATTTTCGGAAAGGGGAAGAAAGATATGAAGTCCACAGCTTTGTTTTACTATCCGTGTAAGGAAATAAGCAGCCTGCGCTCGCTTCTGTGCTCCGCCGAGCGCCAGTTCAGCATGAACCCGCTGTTTTCGGTATTCGGACCGGACGGACGCGAAGCAATTCCGTACTCCGCCTTCCTTGATTCCGTAGAATCTCTCGGAACTGTGCTTTGCAGCCGCGGATACCAAAAAGTCACGGCCATGATTCTCGGTGAGAACTCATACGCATGGGCGTGCTCCTTCTTTGCGGTAGTGTGCGGACTTGGCAAAGTCGTGCCGGCCGACACGGGTCTTGATGCCGGCGAGCTTGAGGCAATTGCCCGCAACTGCGGCGTTGACCTTCTGATTTACGGCGAAAAATTCGGTGAAACTGCCGAACAGCTTTGCCGTTCTCTTGAAATTGACGGTATTAATCTGTCGGATTTCCCGGCTCTCTGCGCTGAAGGACAGCAAAACCTTGCGGACGGAGACCTGTCATTCATCGGACTTGAACCGGCTCCCGGCGACAGTGCCGTGATTCTGGCTCCTTCTTCAAAATCAAAGCCTTTCGTTCTGACTCACAGGGATATCTGCCGCGACCTTCAGGGAGCCGCATCAATGATTCTCTGCGACAAGGATGACAGACATATGGCTCTGCTTCCCTGGAGCAGTCAGTATCCTCTGTGTATGACCCTTCTGTTTCCGATGGTCAGAGGAGGCTGTATCGTAATTGGCCGCGGAATGAGATATATCACCCGCGATTTGCAGGAATGCGAAATCAGCATTCTGTCGTCAACGACTGCGCTGACAGGTGAAATTTACCGTAAAATATGTTCGAATATCAAAAACAAAGGGACGAGGAAGGAGCGCGAGGTATCTGCCATCGTGCGCCTGACCGGACGCAGCACCGCGATAAAGAGACGGATTTTCTGCGAAATCCGTGACTCTCTCGGCGGAAAGCTGAGATTTATTCTCAACTGCGGAACTCCCGATAAAATCAGTGCCGAAGGTCTGTTCTCATACGGTATTCCCGTACTTCAGTGCTTCGGTCTGTCGCGCGGACTGCCCCTGATGACGGCTTGCCGCGAGGACGCGGTGCGTGCCGGATCCTGCGGACTTCCGCTTCCCGGAACCGTAATAGATATTTATGACCGACGTGCCGACGGAACCGGTGAAATCAGGTTCAAGAGAAAAGAAGGTACGGAAGACAGCGGTACGCGTGCCGAAGAAATGCGCTCCGGCTGGCTCTACACCGGCAGACTCGGAAGCGTTGACCGCGACGGTTATCTTTACGTGCTCGGCAGAAAAGAAAATGCCATCGTCACCCAGACGGGTGTCAGAATTATTCCCGAAGAAATTGAAAGCAAACTGACCGGAAATCCGTACGTTGCCGCTGCCGCCCTTGTTGCCTTCAGAAATGAAAACCGCGGAGATACGGATCTCGTAGCCGTTCTTGCACCGGACAGAGAGGCCATGCGTGCCGAATACGGTCCCAGATATTCAAAGGGACAGGTTGAAGCGGAGCTTGCCAAAGCAGTTGCGGCATTCAATGCGACATCCTCGGCTCAGAAGCAGATTTTCTGCTTTATCTGCGAACCCTGTGTCCGTGACGCCGATCTCAGACGTCCCGCAGTGAGAGCGGAAATTACCGCTCAGGTGCAGTCAAGATACCTGCGCCGCCTGGCAGGTATTAACTGAAAACAATAATCCTTATTACGAAAGGTTGTGTATTTGAGATGCATATTTCAATTACAGGCCGCCTCGGAAGCGGCAAGTCCACGGTTGCAGGTATTTTTGCCCGTAAATACGGTTACGAAATTCACAGCACCGGCACCGCCCTGCGCAAAATCGCCGCAGATCTCGGTATGACTGCGCTTGAATTCAATAAGCTGATGACTGCCGACAACAAATACGACCATATGATTGACGACGAGACGAGACGCATTTCCATTGACAGAGCCGATGACAAAATTCTCTACGATTCACGTATGGCCTGGAATTTTGCCGTTAATTCCTTCAAGGTTTATCTTTTTGTGAAGACGGAAGTCGCCGCAAAGAGAATTTTCTCGGATCCCACGAGGGGAGCCGTTGAAAAATACGCAAGCATTGAGGACGCAATCGAACAGATCAACGCCCGTATGATGGAAGAGAACAAGAGATACCGTCAGATTTATCACGTTGACAATCTCGACCTTGCAAATTACGATCTCGTAATAGATACAGCACATCGCTCCTGCGAAGAGGTTGCCGACATAATAAAAGAGGAGTTCGACAAATTCTCAGCCGACCCGAAGGCGTATACTTCCAAACTTCTTCTCGATTGAAATATTTATATAAAGGATAAAAAACAACAATGTATGACGTACTGATTGTAGGCTGCGGAGTTATCGGTGCCGCAACTGCCTACAAACTGGCAAAGTACAACCTCAAGGTTGCCATTGCCGAAAAGTTTAACGACGTTGCCTGCGGAACGACAAAGGCCAACAGCGCTATCATGCATGCAGGTTACGACCCTGAACCCGGTACAAAGAAGGCCATTCTCAACCGCCGCGGCATTGCCGAGGCAAGAGAGGTGGTAAAGAAACTTGACGTTGAATACCAGCCGATTCAGTCACTCGTTATTGCATACAATGACAGAGACATGGAGGAAGTGCGCAAGCTGTATTGCCGCGGTCTTGCAAACGGAGTCCATGTCAAAATTATGTCTCAGGATGAGGCTCATGCCGTCGAGCCCGCACTCAGCCCCAACGTAATCGGGGCTCTCTGGTCCGACGAATCCGCCATCATCAACCCCTGGGAATTTGCCACGGCAATGACCGAGGTTGCCGTAATCAACGGCGCCGACCTCAGACTCAATGCAGAGGTCTACTCGATTGAGCAGCACGAAGACCACCTCACAGCCGTAACGGCAAACGGCAAGGTCGATGCAAGATACGTAGTGAATGCCGCCGGCTGCTATGCTCCTTTCATTGCAAAAATGGTCGGAGACGACAGAATCGAAGCCACGAACCGCGCCGGTCAGTACTACGTGCTTGACAAGGTTGAGGGAAGAAAGGTTCATTCCGTCATTTTCGGCTGTCCCGATGAAAACGGTTTCAAGGGGGTTCTCGTTTCCCCCACCGTTCACGGAAATCTTATCGTCGGTCCCGACGCCGAAATCGCCGCGCATCCCGAGGATCTTGCCACAAAGCCCGACAACCTCGGTAAAATCCGCGCCGCCGGACTCAAATACGTTCCTTCGATTAACTACAGAAATATGATACGTGAGTACGCAGGCGTCCGTCCCACCACGAACCTCAGCGATTTCATCATTGAAATCTGCCCCACCTGCAGCCGTATGATAAACCTTGCCGGTATGGCCTCCCCCGGACTTTCCTCGGCTCTTGCCGTAGGAGAAGAAGGAGTTAAACTGCTTGGCGAGGCAGGCCTTGAACTGGTTGAAAATCCCGACTTCAGGGATGAAAGGCCCCCTGTCATCAGATTCAAGGAGCTCAGTCCCGAAGAGCAGAAGGCTCTTATCGCAAAGAATCCGGCATACGGTCAGATTGTCTGCCGCTGTGAAACCGTAACCGAGGGGGAAATAGTCGCCGCTCTTCACAGACCCATCGTTCCCGTATCGGTTGACGGTGTAAAGCGCCGCTGCCGTGCAGGTATGGGACGTTGCCAGGGCGGTTTCTGCTCACCCCGCGTTCATGAAATAATTTCCCGCGAGCTCGGTATTCCCGAAGAGAAGGTTCCGAAGGACAAGCAGGGCTCATATATCATCACGGGACGTACGAAATGAGGCATGACAATGGCTGATAAATATTATGACGTTGTAATCGTCGGCGGAGGTCCCGCCGGTCTTGCCGCTGCCGTTGCCGCCTGTGAAAAAGGTGCCGAAAAGGTTCTTGTCATCGAAAGAGACAAGGTAGTCGGAGGTATTCTCAACCAGTGCATTCACAACGGCTTCGGTCTTCATTATTTCAAGGAAGAGCTGACAGGCCCCGAATATGCCGGAAGATTTGCAAAGATGGTTGCCGAAACCCGCGCGGAAGTCGTCACGGGAACTATGGTTCTTGACGTCACTGCCGCCGGTATGAAGAGATACGTAAGTTGCATAAGCTCCGAAAACGGATACTGCGTATACGAAGCCGGAGCCGTCGTGCTCTGTATGGGCTGCCGTGAAAGAACTCGCGGAGCAATCTCCATCCCCGGTGACCGTCCTGCCGGAGTTCTCACTGCCGGTACTGCCCAGAGATACGTCAATATGGAAGGCTATATGGTCGGAAAGAGAGTAGTCATACTCGGCTCCGGCGATATCGGTCTGATTATGGCAAGAAGAATGACGCTTGAAGGAGCAAAGGTTCTTGCCTGCATCGAACTCTCCCCCTGGTGCAACGGCCTGAACAGAAACGTCGTTCAGTGCCTCAACGACTACGGCATTCCCCTTTACCTGTCCCACACCATCACCGGAATTTACGGCAGTGACCGCGTTGAAAAGGTTGTCGTTTCCAAGATGGACGGCGGCAAGCCCGTTCCCGGAATGGAATTCGAAATCGAGTGTGATACAGTCCTTCTTTCGGTAGGACTTATTCCCGAAAATGAACTGACACGCAATGCCGGTATTCAGATTAACCCCAGAACCAACGGCGCCGTTGTCTTTGAAAATATGATGACCATGACAGACGGGGTCTTTGCCTGCGGAAACGTTCTTCACGTTCACGACCTGGTTGACTTCGTAACTGCCGAATCAATGAAGGCAGGAGCTGCCGCAGCCGAATATGCCAAGGGCAAGAGAGTCGGCGGAAATATCGTTGACGTCGTGTCGGGAGACGGGGTAAACTACACCGTTCCTTCAAAGATCCGTCCCGAAAACGTCGAAAAGGGAGTGGATATTTTCTTCCGCACCAACCATCCCCGCAAGAAGTCAGTTATCACGGTAAAATCCGGCGACAATCAGATTGCCGCTTTCAAACGCGATTATATGGCTCCCGGTGAAATGGAAAAGATCACCATCCCGAAGGTTCTGCTTGCAAAATGCAGCGGATCTATGACAGTATCCGTTGACGATGCTGTCGAAGAAGTATTCTGAGGCTGAAGATTGAAAGATTAATCTTCAGGTTCCGGATTTGCGGCTTTTGCCGGCTGAACACCGGCAACGTTGCTTAGCAAAACTTGCCGCAAAAACAAACGAAAGGAAGCTTTTACTCTGCAAAAGCTATAACCATAAAAATGACTGAACTTATCTGTATAACCTGTCCCAAGGGCTGTTATCTCAAGGTTGACGAGCAGAACGGCTACAGGGTGACCGGAAACGGCTGTGAAAGAGGAGCCGAATACGGTATGAGAGAGCTTATTAATCCCCGCCGTGTAATCACCTCTTCCGTAAAGATCAGCGGAGGCATTTATCCCACCTGTTCGGTGAAAACCGATGCGCCGATTCCGAAGTCGATTATTTTCGACGCCATGGCGCTGCTCAAGGGTGTGACACTCAAGTCTCCCGTTCACACCGGTGACGTCGTCATCCGCGACATCCTCGGCACCGGCGTCAACTTCGTTGTCACACGTGATATGTAACTTCCCCCGGGCGGCCTTCGGCCGCCTTTTTCTTTTAGATGACAAGGGACGGTTCTTTTGTCATCTGCTCCAAAATGCGAGATGACAAGGGACGGTTCTTTTGTCATCAGGGCAAAACACCGAGATGACAAAAGAACCGTCCCCTGTCATCAGGGTAAAACACCGAGATGACAAAAGAACCGTCCCTTGTCATCTTGCCTTCCCCACGGGGGAAGGTGGCAAAGTCGGCACAGTCCGACTTTGACGGATGAGGCTCTCCGACGCTATAAAAAAACAATTGACTAAATCGATTTGTTATGGTATAACCCGAGTTTGCCGGAAAAAC
>DCGL01000019.1 GCA_002314565.1 Clostridiales bacterium UBA1779 | reverse complement strand
TGGGTGACCTCCTACTCGATTTATCCGATTTTTTATTTTATCAAATTTAATCCAAATGTGATATAATAAAAGCATTATAAAACAACAGCTTGCATCTTTTGTGCTTAAACGGCGAACCAAATAAGCACAATACTATTGACCAAAAGGGGAACTCAATGAAATCACCTGATATCAAAATCTTTTATCCCGCAACACGAAATGAATGGCGCAAGTGGCTGTCAGAGAATTTTGAGTGCGAAAGCGAAATTTGGTTTGTGTTCCCGTCGAAATCAGCAGGTGAAGCAGGGGTGACATACAATGATGCAGTTGAGGAAGCGCTGTGCTTCGGCTGGATTGACGGCCGCGCAGGGACTCTTGATGACGTTCATCAGTTAAGACGATTTACCCCGCGCAGAGAGGGAAGTGCTTATTCGCAGCCGAATATCGAGCGCCTTATCTGGCTCGACAAGCACAATATGATTCATCCGAAAATCCGTCCGTCGGTTGAAGAATTGATTTCAAAACCGTATGTATTCCCGGAGGATATAATTTCTGCTCTCAGAAACGACGAAACAGTATGGAAAAATTATCTTTCATTTTCAGAACCATACCGCCGTATCCGTGTAGCGTACGTTGATGCAGCCCGGAAAAGGCCTGAGGAGTTTGACAAACGCCTCCGCAATTTTATGGACAAAACCCGCGACGAAGCTGACAACTTTGTTGGATGACACGTGGACGGCATGTGCGGCATAAATAAAACAATATACGCCGTCCAAATTGCGTAGAGATTTGATCTGGACGGCGTGTATGTGTTTTTTTAAATTTTGTAATAGATGATATCAGAATATATCATCCCAAAAGACCGCAGAAGGACTTAATCGTCCTTCTTTTTCTTTATGAGGATGACAGGGGACGGTTCTTTTGTCATCTTGCCGAAATGGCGAGATGACAAAAGAACCGTCCCCTGTCATTAAATCAGGAAAAATCATTTTCAGCGATAAAGTCAATTGCTTTTTTTGCTATTTCCTCCGGGTGATTCCTATAGACAAAATGATCTCCGCTCAGAACCTCAATTCGTGAGTTGGTATGATTGCTGATTTTACGATGACTGATTTCCCAATCGGATGACGATTTTGCATTATCGTTTGCCAAAAAAGTCAATACCGGAACAGAATCAGGATAGGTCATTTCAGCAATATGTTTACCATCAGACCCGTTGAAAAATTTTAGTGCTTCGATTATGTTTGAATTACATAAGGACGAAAAAGATATGCGTTTATAGGAGGCCGCATCCTGCTTTGAAAGCTGTGGCGGTATGAGCTTACCACCGAGTGCAGCAAATAAACGGATCAGTCCGATAATTCTTGCCAACCGAACCGCTCTGACCAGGGAGATAGCAGATTTTATGCTGCGCCCGCCGGCCTCACTCGGGACAGATGTGTCAAGCGCAACTATGGCTTTTACCTCAGAGGGATATAGATTTGCATATTCAAGCATTGTAATTCCGGATAGAGAATGCCCCATAAGTGTATAGGATTTGTATCCCAGCTTTGACAGACATTCGTGAATTTCACCTGCAATGTTTTCAAAGCTTCGTTCTCTGTCGGTAATGTCACTCAGCCCATATCCAAATGGTTCGGGAATAACAACTGTACAGCTTTTCGACATCATTTCGGCTATTTGCTTGAAATCCAATACCGGGGATTCAATTCCCGAACCGGGAAGAAGGACAACTGTTTTTTCCCCATTTCCGATAACAGCGACATTCATTGCCCCGCCTATAATATCAATCTTGATTCCGTAATCAGGTCTATGTTTTTTCTCGGCAATACAGCAAAGAACATTTATCACCGGTATCAGCAGCAGAAGCGCAAGCAGACAAAAAACCATTATCATCGTATCATCCATCCTAATATATTATGTTTGACTAAACAGGCCAATTATTCATATAACAGAGCTTGACATTACTGAAAACCATTCAATTTGATGAGCAAAATGAAGAGGGCGATTATTATGCCCTGGCATACAAAATCGGAGAGAAAATAAATATGCTGATTTTTGGTGCCCTTTTCAAAGGTATGAAAAAACGTGAAATTAAAAAGAAGGAGTACACAATTGAAGACGTGCTGCAAATCTTAGATATGATATCGGAAATAATACAGATTGCGGAGCAAAAAGAAAAATATTTTGAAGTGGTGTGCTGGAAAAGCAAACAAAATTTCCTTCATAAAGGTCTCGGTGAAATCTATATGATAATATCTGATGAAAATCAAACTTTACATAGAATAAGCAGTTATGGAGAATCAGTGGACTCTTGAAAAGTATGGTCAGAATTAATCGGCGTATCAAAAGATTTTTATCCGAAAAACTCGTTTTCGAGCATTGCACAGAGACAGTGGTAAACGGGCAGGTGGAATTCCTGCACGGCATAGGTCTCAGAGGAAGGAGCGAAGAATGTGATGTCGGCAAGCTCGGACAGGCGTGATTCCGCAGAACCGGTCAATGCAAGAACGGTCAAACCGAGTGCCTTTGCCGTTTCTGCAGCGTAGACACAGTTCTTTGAGTTGCCGGAGGTTGAAATTGTCAGAAGTACGTCACCCGCTTGTCCGTATCCGACAATCTGCTGAGCAAAGGTCATTGTCGGCTCTGTATCATTCAGAAAAGCGGTTGTCAGTGCACTGTGACCGCAGAGAGAAATGGCGGGCAGTGCGCCCTCAAGCTGCGCCTTCAGTGCTTCGCCGTCTTCACCGTATGCAGAAAGTGCTTCTTTTAATTTATACGAAATCGGCCGTCTGATGATGAAGCATTTCATCAGTTCTCCGACTATATGGTCGCTGTCTGCGCAGGAACCTCCGTTGCCGCATACAAGCAGCTTTCCGCCGTTTTTATAGGAATCGGCGATGGCGGTAAATATACCGGATATATTTACTTTCTGCCCGGCGAGTACCGGATATCTTGCAAGCAGTCGGTCAAGATGCGCTTGGGTTGAATTCTTCATTTATTTGACTTTAGCTGTTGCGGAGCAAAAGCTTCCTTCCGTTCGTTTTTTTCAGTAATTGCCTGTGGCAACCGAGAGTGCCGCATAATCTCCGATGGTTTCTCCAAGTCCGGCGGGTACAATACGGCATACCTGACTTGAATAGCTGAGAGCTTCGCGTTCTATTACCTCCTCCATTTTCGGATGCAAGAGAGAGGAGGAACGCATATAAATGCCGCCGAGCACAATCAGAGAGGGATTGAGCAGATCAATGAGGATGCTCAGTGTTTCACCGAGACGTGCACCGCAGGTTTCATATATGGAAATACATAAGGGGTCTTTTTCCTGTTCGGCAAGGTCGCCTATGAGCTTTGCGGTGATATTATCGAAATTTTCACCGGCAGCCGCCCAAAGACGCGGTGTTATCCCATTATCAAGCTGTTCTGATACGGCAAATCTGCCGAGCTGAGCAATACCTCCGCCGGAGCAGAAGCCCTCTGCCGAGCCTGCTTTGCGGTAACCGACAGGACCGTCTTTTTCAAGACGGATATGACCGACTTCGCCTGCCATATCCGAAGAGCCGCTGTACAGCCTGCCGTTCAGGATAAGGCCTGCGCCGAGTCCGGTTCCGAAGGTAAGAAAAATCATATTGTCAACACCGCGTCCGGCGCCGAATTTCCATTCGGCAACGGCACAGGCATTGGCATCGTTCTGCAAAAACGTCCTGACACCTGTCTTGCTTTCAAAATAGGATACTATTTCGATATGATCCCAGTCGGGAAGATTGGGAGGTGAGAGAATCACCCCGTTTTTGGCGTCAAGAGGTCCGCCGCAGGAAATGCCGATGCCGGATATAGCGCTGAAGGTCAGATTGTTTGCAATCAGTATCTTTTTCGATAGTGTATACAGCTGCTCAAGTACTTCAGAAGGGGATTTTTTGCCTGTCTGAAATTTGTCCTTGGCAATGAGAACGAGTGCTTCGTTTCCGTTACTGTCGGGGACGGTTTCACCGACGCTGACTGCACATTTTGTGCCTCCGATATCAAGCCCCAGATAATACATACTTTGTCTTTCTTCTGAGAAAAATCAGAATCCTTGAATTTCAAGCATACCGCTGGCCGAAAGCGCGGCTTTGTATGCGTTATAGTCTATGTTTATGATGTTTGTAAAGTAATGATTTTTGTGTTCTGTCACGGTTTGTCCGTTGTCAATGCTGTATTCGATGAGCAGAAAACTCTTTTCATCCTTTTCAATTCCGAGAGTCATAAGCGGAGTGCTTTTTTCTGAGAGCAGGCTGCCTGCATTTTCGGCAAGCACTATGCCTCGTGTCATATTCGTGACACGGTATGAAACCTTTACGTCTTTTGCAGTATCGTTAATGCCGTAAAGCGTTATGAGATTTTCGCTGTCCGGTTCGTCAAAGGCAAGCAGAACAGGCTGCTGAGAACGCTTGATGAAGTGGTAGGCGAGTTTTTTGGTATAGTAGTAATCAACGACGGCATCGGATATCTGCGGCCATCCGTCAACCAGGTTCCACCAGATAATTCCGTTTCTGCGTCCGCGTGTGATGCGGAAGCGCTCAATAAAGTATTTTTTTGCTTCTGCCTGAGAAATCTGACTCATAAGAGCAAAATCCGGCAGATTGTCGGCTGTATCCGCAAAGAGTGTCTTTACCTGATTATCCATCAGATGAATGCGGTATGCATATGGGTCACCGTCATCGGCTCGCATACACGCGGCATGAACGAGCCATTCCTTGTCGGTATGACCTTCATTGTCAAACAGCGGCCAGAGATGATCTGAGGATATGAACCGTTTCAGAGATTCCGGTGAAGGACAGCCGTGATATCCGGTTTCAGATGCGAAGTGACATACGGTGTTCTTGTAGAAGCTTCCTTTGAAGTAATCGCGGGGACCCCAGAGATGATCTTCTGAGGTCGGCTTTCCGCTGCGATAAGCTTCTTCATCAATGAAGGGGGATGACGGAAGATAGGGACGGGTGAAATCGTGTGTGACGAGCAGATCGGGAAGAAGGCGTCTTGTGATAATATTGGTGTTGGGGTTGCGTTTGGTGCCTGCCCAATTGTAAGCGCAGTCGCATTCATTGTCACCTGCCCACAGAGCAAGTGAGGGATGATTGCGGTTTGCCTTGATGATGTGAACAAATTCGGGCTCCACCATTTCAAGAAATTTACGTTCCTGCGGATAGACGCCGCATCCCATACCGAAATCCGACCAGACAAGTATGCCCTTTTCATCGCAGATATCGAAGAAACGCTGACACTCATAGACGTTGCCGCCCCACAGACGGATGATGTTGCAGCCTATATCGTCCGCCATTTCCATTGCTCGGTCAACGCGGTTTGCGTCGTTTGAATGGAAAGCATCGAGGGGGACCCAGTTGGTTCCCATCGCAAAGATGCGTTTGCCGTTGACAATAAAGCAAAAGTCTCCGCTTCCGTCCTTGTCGGTTGTGCTTGTCCGTGAAAGTTCTATCATACGGATACCGGTACGCATTGAAATTGAATCGCAGATTTCCCCGTTATGACGCAGTATTATTTCGCAGTCATAAAGGTTTGGTTCGCCTGCGTTGCGCGGGTACCAGCGCTTTGCATTTTCAATCCACACGGAAATCCTTCCGTTGGTGTGCTTCGGTTCGGTTTCCATCTCAAAATGCGAATCGCCGCATTTCCCCCTGACGCTGAAGCTGAAACCGGACAGAAAATCCTCTTCAATGTGAAGAGAGAAGTACGCCATAAGTGACGCACCGTCATCATTCATCGCATTGGTATACAGGAATACGTCATCAATACGGTTGGGCTTTTTTCGGATAAGTGAAACAGGCTTCCAGATGCCTCCCGATACGATACGCGGCATTATATCCCAGCCGAACATAGATGCCGCCTTGCGAATATAAAGCGATTCGTAATTATAAGGTAAAGCGTTGGACGATACGGGAATGTCATAGTCGCGTGCGGCAATTACTGCGGGCAGGATGTGTACGACAAGGTCGTTTTCCCTTTGAAGAACATTTTTTACCGGAATGTCGTAGGGCAGGAACATATTTGAGACGGTTTTTAGGAGTTTTCCGTTTAAAAAAATCTCAGCAACTGTATCAATCCCGTCAAAATGCAAAAAGGTATTTTCATCAGCTTCTCCTTCAAAACTGAAAGAGCGGCAGTAGAAAAGATGCAGATTTTCGAGTTTCTGCACATCGAGCGTATTCATACCGAAATATGGGTCCGCAATTTTGCCGGCACGTTCGAGATCGCGTTCAAAGTTGCCTGGGACTGAAGCATCGACGGCATCAGGTATCAGTCGTTTAATATCGGCTGTCGTACAAAGAGCTTCGCCGATTTTTTTTACAATTTTGTTTTCCGCATAGAAGAGTGTCCATACGCTTGTTTTGGCGGATAAATCCAGATTCATTGAAAGCATAAGTGAATCTCCTGTCATTTGTTAAATAAAAGCTTGCAGACTCTGTATGGAATAATCGGAGGTCTCCCCCGGATGATTATTCTATTACAAACGCAATGTCTTCAATTGTGGCGCCGGTGATGGAAGAATCATCATTTGAAATGAGTTTGTCAACAAGATCTTTCTTGCGGTTCTGCAGATCAATTACCTTCTCTTCAACCGAGTCGGAGCAAATAATTCGGATTACTTCGACATTCTTTTGCTGACCGATTCTGTGGGAACGGTCTGATGCCTGGTTTTCTGCGGCAACATTCCACCAGGGGTCGAGATGAATGACTGTATCAGCCCCGGTAAGGTTCAAACCTGTTCCTCCTGCTTTGAGAGAAATCAAAAAGATGTTTACACTCCTGCTGTTATTGAATTCGTTGGCAAGAGTGAGTCTGTCTTCGGATTTTGTGTCACCGGTCAGCTTGAAATACGGCAGCTTCATACTGTTGAGAAGTGCTTCAACCGATTCAAGCCCCTTAACAAACTGACTGAAAATCAGCATCCGGTGGCCGGCGGCAAGATATTCCGGAATCAATTCCGAAAGCAAATCAATCTTTCCGCTTCCTCCCTCGTAATTATCGGCAAACATAGAGGGATCAACGCAAATCTGACGCAGTCTTGTGAGCATAGGCAGAATATCGAAAGCCTTACCGCCCATATTAAGTTTGTCACGTGTGGTCTTCTTGTATGCTTCGTACAATTTTCGCTGTTCACGGCTCATTTCAGCTGAAAGAATTCTCTCGGATTTTTCAGGAAGATCCTTAAGGACGTCCTTTTTCGTTCTGCGCAGAATAAACGGCGCAACCCGCTTTGAGACTATTTCCGGGAAATGTCCGTCCGTTTCAAAACGGTGCTTGAAAGACTTGAGGTTCTCAAAATAACCCGGGAGGATAAAGTCGAAAATGCTCCACAAATCTATTATGTTGTTTTCAATCGGAGTTCCGGTAAGGGCGAATTTGTGTGTGGCGGAGATGGTCTTGACAGTCTGGCTTTTCTGAGCATAAATGTTTTTGATATACTGTGCCTCGTCAAGAATCAGGTAATTGAAAGAGAAGGAGTATTTATCACGGTCATTTCTCAGTGAATCGTACGAGGTGATATAAACCGTTTTCTTTTCATAATTTATATCTCCGATAATCTTTTCACGTTCTGCAGCACTTCCGTAAATTTCAACAGTCTCCGTATCCGGCGAGAAACGGGAAAACTCGTTTTTCCAGTTGAAAACGAGGCTCTTGGGACAGACAACAAGGCTCGGCCGGCATTGTGAGTCGCTCTTCAGCAAGGTAATGATTTCAAGAGTTTTTCCGAGTCCCATATCATCGGCAAGAATTCCGCCCATATTATAATCGGATAGAATTCTAAGCCAGCGGAATCCTTCCTTCTGATATGACCTCAGTTCGGCATTCAGTTCAGGCAAAGCAAGCTTTGACAGCTTGAATGCTTTGATATCGTTTATCATGGAAACGAGATAATCATCTACACGGCAGTTGGCTTCATGGGCAAAGGCACGTATTGAGGTGCTGACAGGTATCTGATGCGGTTCATTGATGCTTTTTTCATCAAGTCCGAGATCGTTTACCGTATCTGCAAATTCATCGGACTCCTCATTGTCAAGACGGACAATACGGTTTCCGGAAAGCTGAACATACTTTTTTCTGAGTCTGATTGCTTTCAAGATGCTGTCAAGCTCGCTGTCGGTATAATCGGAATTTTCGGCAAAGGCCTGCATAATTCCGTTATCATATTTAATCCGTATAACAGGAGGCTGAAAAACAAGCAGCATTCTGTTTCTGATGGATTCGGAAAGAAATACGTTGCAATATTTTTTGAGCTCCGTAAAATCCATTGAAAAGAAGGATAGAACGGCGGCATCGCTGTCGAGCCATTCGTCAGCACGCTTATCAGTTGCCGTTTCCGGGCATTCACTGACAAATCCAAGCATATTTATATAGCTTTGATAACAGTTATATGCCGAAATGTCACCGGCAGATGAGAGTTTTCCGGCAGTGAGCGGTATCTTGTCCTTGAAGATATTCGTTCTCAGACTGATTATTCTGTCGGAATAATCGAAATATGCATTGATTTCAATCTGTCCGAGCTTGAAATTTTCAAGATTCTTTTCGGGAATATCAATATATTGCGCGAGCCTTGGGTAAATGTCGGATTTGAAACGGTCTAATACCGGACTTATGCTTCTTCCGTTATGCCTGAAAGCAAATAAGATAAGATTTTGCAGTTCCTCTGGAGCGTCAATGATATCTATGGCGTTGTCTGTGTTGTTGAAGTCGTACAGAGTATCTCCGGAAATAAACAAATAATGTTCGGGAGCGGAAATCGGAACAGAGATCTTATTGTTTTCATCAAGTGATATATTGAAGGAATAAGGACGGAGTCTGACACGGAAATTGTCAGAATTCCAGACAATGTCAGTTCCGATTAAGGCAGAGAGCAGATCATTGAAAAAGTATTCGGAGATATCTAGATAACGCTTATCGTGCCGATAATCAATGCCAAAGTCTGATTTCAGCAATATATTCAATGCTTTCTTCGCTGTATCGTCAAAATTTGAAAGAATATGGGTGAATTCAAATCCTTTTCCGTATTGAACGGTCTGATGCTGCTTGCAGTTCTTCAAAAATTCCGTGAAGTTTTTGATTATATAGAATTTGCCGCTGCCGTTTGAGATTCTGGCCGACAGAAGAATTCCGCTGCTTATATTTGTGGAGAAGCTGAATTCCATAGAGGAACGCTGACTCGGTACAAGATTTATTTTACGGTTGTAGATAATATCCGAAAGCTGTGAAAGCGAAGCAAGCATCTCTTCGCGGATTTTCTCCTGCTTTTTTATCTCCAGACGCCGGTCTATTTCCGCTCTTGCTTTCTCAATTGAATCGCCGAAATGAATAAGGAAGTCGGGAATGAACGAGGACATAAATTTGCTGCCGGAAACACTATAAATATCTGAGTGGAAATAATAATGATTATCAGAAGTTATCTTATAGCATTCAAGCTGTTCATCGAATCTCAGACTGAGGGTGTCTGTATCGTTCAATGAATGAATATTGATGTCAATCACACAGCTGTCATGATAGGTTGACACCTCGTGGTCAATTCTGAAATATTTGTGCAGGTGATTGAAGTTATAAGGAACGGAGTCCAACAGTTCAACGGAAATTCGGTTATTGTTTCGAATAAAGGCCTGAATATATTCTGAATCGGGGAGGGATGAAACCAGATTCCCGATTTTTTTGTCGGAAGCACTTGAACGACTCAGCCTGCCGAGCTTAATCAATGCCGTTGCTGCCTCAATTGGAGAATCCAGGAATGCTTGTTTCAGATTGCCGTGTGCATAATCAATAGCCTGTTTTGCATCATTCAGACTGTTCAGCAGCATAATCTGTTCGTCAGTCGGAAGAGTACTCAGCAGATCAATATCCAAGTATATGGAATCAGAATGTTTATTTACAAGTTCATGCCATTTTTCCTCAGATAAAATGGAATGAATCACTCTGACAGCAGTTTTATTTGACACCCTGTAGTTTGATGCTATTGAAAATACTATGTCATCAAAAGAATCGCTATCCGTAGGATCATTGTAAAAGAAACGGATGAGATATTCTGTCAATTCGGAATCCATACACTGGGTTGTCAGTATGAATTGCAATGAATCGTTGCTGTCTCCGTGATTTCTGCGGAATGACAGTGCAATGGCCATATCCGCTGCGTTGAGATTATTTCGTCTGATGTATGTGGAGTTGCCAATTGATGAAAACACCTGCGAATGTTTCGGCCAGTAAAAAGTGCGCGAGCGAAGAAAGGTATCAAGCGTTTTATTGATTCTTGTATCTGCGGCAAATGCAATGTCTATAATATTGAAAGTATCACTGTTTGCATAGCTTCCTTTAATGCTTTCAATGGTTTCGATTAAGTTCAGATGTATCTTTGAAGGTAAATCCATACCGGCTAAAATATCTGTCAGTTTACGCACATTCAGGAATACAGCTTCAAGCTTTTCACTTTGAGCGAGCTTTGTCAAAATGTTGCTGATATTTTCCGGAAGAATTGAAACATTGAAATTACCTGGATCAACCACTGCCTTGCAATAGTCATACAAGGCTGAAATTTTGATTAACGCAGCCGCGCAATGCTTGCAGCTGCGTCCGACAGGGCAGGTACAAGTCATCGAAAGAGTGCGGTTTGAATTCATCTTTATTGATGCATTATATGTGTACTCACCGCTGACTGAAGCGCTGATGGTATTTGTCTGTTTATCGAAGAGGGTATTCAATACCTTCCCGTCATCGTAATAATGTAAGCCTTTCCTGAACGTCACTTCTGAGAACAGCAATGAAATTTCCTGTCTTGAGAAAAAATCGTTCCAGTTTTCCTGTAAAAAGACGACGTTCTGTAATTTTTTTATTATTCCGTTCGGAAATACAAGCTTATAAAGCCCGGTGGATTTTTCGACCGAGATAACCACACCTATTCCGTTGCTTTCGTCATAAACAAGTTTATTATTCATACACTTCAGACCTTCAATTATTAAATGTTATTATTTTATCACACTTAAAGTATTTTCTCAAGACAAAAAACATTTTTAAGCTTTCAGCTTGTGAAAAATCGGAGACAATGTTTTTGTACCCGGTGATTTCAAAAAAAACACACACAATTTTCGCATAGCTGTTGACATATATTCCTGATTATATTATAATAACTTTATAATTACAGGTTTATTTGAGATTAGTTTCCAGTAAACCCAAATCAAAAAGAAAGAGGTAATCTTATGCGTAAGACATTAGCTATTGTTCTCAGCATCATTATGGTTCTCTCTCTCGGCTCAGTAAGCATTATGGCTGCTGATGCCACCGAAATCAAGACTGCTGAAGAATTCGCAGCCATGGCTGCAGACGGCAACTACAAGCTTGCTGCCGACATCACCGTTGATGCTACGTACAGCACTGCGTTTACAGGTACGTTTGACGGCAACGGTCACACCGTTACAGTCAGCGTTCCGATGTTCAAACAGGTTGACGGTACATTGAAGAACTTCACTGTTAAGGGTGCAGTTACAAACAATGCAGCCGGTAACACTGCCGCCGTCGTTCTTGAAACTGCAGGCGGAACGTTTGAAAACATTACAAATGAAGCAAGCGTAATTAACTCCTACGTTCTTAAAGTTGCTACAACAAATGAAACAGTACGTACAGGCGGTATCATTGCCCGTATTAAAACAGCAGCCGCAAAGATTACCGGCTGTGTAAACAAAGCTGAGATTTCCGGTGCTGAAACAACCGGAGGTATCGCAGGTGAAAGCCAGACTACAGGTACCGTATTTACAGACTGTGTAAACTACGGTAAAATCACAACTCCGATAAGCAAGAACAGCGGAACTGCTGCCGGCGGTATTGTCGGATACTCAGGAACAGCTTCAGTAGAATACGTAAATTGCGTAAACTACGGTGAAATTATTTCCGTATACCGTTCCGGCGGTATCACAGGCGACTCCCGCAAAGCAGCCGTCTGCACAGGCTGTGTAAACTACGGTAAGATTACCGGAGAGAATGCCGCAGGCGGAATTATCGGCTATGACGGTGACAAAGACACAACAACTGTTACTGTAGTTACCGGATGCGTAAACTTCGGTGAAGTCTCCGATACGAACCAGGCAGGCGGACTTGTCGGCTATGTGTACGGCTCGGCAAAGAAAACATGCCTTGATATGCAGAACTGCATCAATAACGGTAAAGTAAACGCCGGAAAGTACGGCTCCGAATTCATAGGCTATACAAACTCCTGGAACACCTCACTCAAGAACTGCATCGGTGTAGGTGAGCTTGCTTCAATCGCCGTTGAAGGTTTCCCCACCAGATTCTGTATCACAGGCTGCTCTTCAACTATGGTTACAAGTATGGTTATGGAAAACGTTTATATTGCAGATAAGGGCGCCACAGAATGGTACACCTGGGCTGCTTTCACAACTGATGATGCAAACGCCAAGAACCGTATTCCTCTCTCTGCCTGCCTCGGCAAAGACCTTGCAGGTGTTGAATACGAATACACAACATATGCTTCAGCTGACTATACTGCTCCTTCCGGAACGGCAAAGATTGTTGTAAACGATGACATTTCTGCCAAAGACGGTGAAACCGTTGTCGGTACAAGAGTAAAGGCAATCACCCGCATCGAACTCAACGAGAAAACTCTCAGCGATTTCGCTGCAGCCAGCGGACTCGAAGTACATCTTGAAAACGGAAACGTTCTCTTCGGTGCTCCCGTGGCTCCCGTTGATCCTCCCGTAACCGGTGACTCCATCATCTGGGTTGCTGTAGTTGCTCTCGTTTCCGTCCTCGGAATGGGCATTGCCATCAAGTCCAAGAACTAAGATAACAGGTAAATAAATAAGGGGCTGTTAAAAAAACTCAGTTTTTTAACAGCCCCTTCAATATATTCATAGTTGGATTTAATCCGGCATACAACGATAATTCAGCTGTCGGTTACGGTAACCTCCTGAACAATATCTGCCTCTTCTTCCATATTGTAAAGCTCAATATTCTTATCTGACCAATACTCATCATAATCTTTCTGAAGTGTCAGCGGAATGTTGTATTCTATTGCGAATTTTTTCGGTAATTTTACTGCTTCATTTTGGGTCATTGATAATACCTGCCTTCATAAATGTTTGTCAGTATGAGTATATAATTTGGGGCACCCTTGCAGACGGAAGATGATAGTATTCCACATAGGTTGTTGAAAAAACGGCGCTTTGCCTAGTCGGATTCTTTTTGTGAGGCTGTTATGCGGTGTTGCCTTAATATTAATAATCCTGCGTGCCCGCCGGGAATATATACGTTGTTATTTATTATTGCCGGTCTTCCGGTAGACGCGTTTGTGTTAATTTTGTAAAGCTCATTGGGATATGAAATATCTGAAATATCGGTTACGGTCACGACACCTTTAGCTCTTTCACACGAAATAACAAAATTGTTATGAATTACAAATTTGCCGGAAACAAAACCGTTACCTTTATGATATATCATATCATCAGCATATAAATTATCCCCAACAGACAATTCAAGAAGACCGCCGTCTAAATTGTAAAATATTTTGCCGCCATAGCAGTCAATTCCGGTTTCGGGGCCGAATCCCATAAATCCGTTTTTCTTTAATACAACGTGCTCGCTGATTTTAGGCTCTTTTTTCGCATTGAAAAGTATCAATCCGTCTCTGTGCCAAAACATTACATTAGAGCCGTCACTTGCGAAATTTAATGCGAAGTTTTCTCCGTAAATCGGTCCGAATTTCGCATTTCGTGAACAAACCTCTATGGGATTATCGCGATTCGATATATCGTAAACCTTAAGGCAAGTTGAGCCGAAACAAGCGAGAATATATTTACCAGTACTGTCAAGCACAAGCTGCAAAGCAGGCATACCGAATTTGATATTGGCTGTTTCTTCGACAATGCCCTGCCTGTATGAATAAACAGATATTCCGTTATCACTTTCCGCAGAATATATATAACCATTTTTATACTTTGCGTTTTGGCAAAATCCTTTTGTTTTGTGCGACGCTATTATTTTGCCATGTAAATCAACAACGTAAAAACCGCAAACGCCCGATGAAATAAGTAAATTGCCGTCAATATCGCAAACGTCGCTTACAAGCCCGTCTGTTGAAAAAAACGCCGTCAGCTTGTCGGAGTTTGAATAAAAATCCTCCTTATTGACTGAAACATTTTTGCCGTCAGAGCTTTTGCACATATTACCGAAAACGTTATCGATAATCGATAAACCGCCCCTGCCTGTCGCAATTGCAAGCTTATTTTCAATTTGTGCCATTCCGACAACGGGATCGTTATCAACACTTGAATCCAATATTCTATCGTAATACGGCGATGTTTTTGAATAAATATGTGCTGCCGGCTCAAGCGTTTTTTTATCGTAAAAATAGCAACCGAGCCACGAATTTGCAACTGCAACATAATTTTCAAATACATACGTACACCACGTATCAAAAGAGGATATGTATTTCTTATCCGTAAAAACAGTTTTGATATGCTTAATGTCATAAATATCATTTACGTTGAAAACTTCAAAACCGTTTCCGTTTCCGAAGCAAGGATCGTTTTTGTCGCTGATGTTTTTAATTCCTCTGCGATGCTGACCGATGGCGGCATACAATATGCCGTTTTCCACGAAAAGCCCGTCGCCTCTGCCCTCAAGTGGAAGTCTTGTAACGATAATAGGATGAGAAATATCGTGTATATCAACGACGGTAACATTCATTGCGCCCCATACACCGCAGTACAAAACTTCGTCGCACACGCAGGTGGACTGCACCTCGCCGATTCTGATAATAGACACAAATCTTGGATTTGCAGCATCAGTAATATCGATTACTTCAACACCGTACTGTCTGCAACTCACAAAAACAAAATTGCTCCAAAGCGTTATGCCGGTAGCATATTCTATGGTTTGGTAATGAGAAAGAAGCTTTATGCAAGATGCATCTATATCAAATAGCCAGAGTCCGTCTTCCCTTGAAGATATTGCGGCAATACCGTTTTTAATTTCAATTTGTCTTGCACAACCGATGCCCACGTATTCGGAGATAATATTACCACAGGTATCAACCTTGCATAGTCTGCCGCCTTCATATTGGTCTCGATTTTGGATAACATAAAAATATCCGTTGTATGCACAAACGTCCATACAAGGACCGAGTAATTTTTCACTTGACAATTCTATTTTTCTCATTATTTCTATCTCCCCGGGTATTTTACCATAATATTGTTCAATCTGTAAACAAATGTCGGTATCTTCTTTGGGTTCTTCCGGTTTAGCGTACCGTTCCTTACGCCGGATGGCATCCTGTACAATCATTTCATTGATTTTGCTGTATTTCCCTTGCACTAATAATATCACAAAAATGACATTTTGTCTTGCGTTTATTGAATTTTTCGCTTTTTCAGCAGAAATTAAATAATATCTTCAATATAATACCTTTACTGATTCTGCAAATCTTTCCGGATTTTTTGTTTTTGCCATTTCATTACAAATGTGGTATAATTATTCCATTATCCAAAGAGAGATGATTATTATTGAGTCAGTTTGTTTATTTATAAGGAGCAATTTAATGGATTATAATATTATAGACTTTCATACACATCCGTTTTTGACCGAAAACACAAATATCTGCTCTCATATTGATAACTGCAATATGAGCGCTGAAAAAACAAAAGAAATTTATCAGAGTCTGGGGGTTGAAAAAATCTGCGGCTCGGTCATCTCAAAGACCAAGTGGGCTGATTCATTCGACGAAATCCGCAGAATAAATGACGAGGCACTGGAACTCAGAGAAATGTATAACGGATTTTACGTCCCCGGTTTTCACGTTCATCCGGCATTCGTGCGCGAATCCTGCGAAGAAATCGACAGAATGCACGCACTCGGTGTCAACCTGATAGGTGAGCTCGTTCCGTATTATCACGGCTGGGATGATTACTCCTGCGAGAATTTTTCAAAAATTCTGGATTATGCCGAAAAGTACGATATGCTTGTAAGCTTTCATTCAGCGGGCAACGATGCTATGGATAAAATGGTGCAAGAGCACCCGGGCGTCCGCTTCGTTGCAGCCCATCCCGGCGAGTACCGGGACTTCTGCCGTCACATGGACCGCATGAAGATGAGCGATAATTACTGTCTCGACGTTTCGGGTTACGGTATTTTCCGCTACGGTATGCTGCGTCACGCCATCGATCTGTTCGGTGCAGACAGATTCCTGTTCGGTTCAGACTATCCGACCTGCAGTCCTGCAATGTATATCGGCGGGGTAAGAGACGATTTACTGCTGACTGATGATGAGAAAGAAAAGATACTCTATCTCAACGCAAAGAGACTGCTGAAATTATAATTGCCGGATAGCTTGCCGGTGTGTATTTTTATTATTATTATTGTATAAGAGGCTGAATCACAAATCAATTACACTCAGCCGAATTGTCTAATCACTCATTCAGAAATACAGGGGGTTCGATATGTATTACACGCTATGTAAAGACGGAGATTTTTCGGAAAACATTCAGAGCGCAATGGACCGCGGAGTGAAGATGATTTTTATTCCTGACGGTGAGTACACGCTGAATACTGCTCTGAAAATTCCTTCCGGAGTCCATATCAAGGCGTCATACAATGCCCACGTCAGGACGCGTCCCGGCTTTGTCGGCCTGTCGGTTATCAGTAACGCCGATACCGTAAACGGCAATGAAAAAATAACAATTGAAGGCGGTATCTGGGACGGAAACTGCGGCGAGCAGTACCGCGCCTCATACAAAGACAGTGAAAACGTAAGTATTTTGTTTCTCTTTGACAGAGTCCGCAATCTCAGACTGAAGAATATGCGTATGATGGATTCGCTTTGCTATTACGTCCGTCTCTTCAAATGCGTGGACTTTGAAGTCAGTGATATTGACATAGTCGGCGAGTTGCATCCTATGTGTCAGGACGGAATTCATATGAACGGAGGCTGTGAAAACGGTCTTGTTAAGAATATCACCGCGAAAGTATCCGGGGATGACCTTATTGCTCTGAATGCCGATGACGACCTGACCTTCGGTCAGCAGATGGGAGTTGAAAATCTTCCCATCCGCAATATTACGGTAAAAAACGTCAGCAGTGACAACTGCCACACAGGCATCAGACTCTTGTCTGTCGATCAGCCGATTGAAAACATCAAGCTTGAGAATTTCCGTATAGGCTATAAAGAATTCGGCATAAATCTCGATGCCACAAGATACTGTGCTAATTTTATCTACGACCCTGCCGATTATCCGGAAGGAGTCGGAAAGATTAAGAACGTGACGGCAAAGAACTTCTCAATGTGGAACGTCGGAAAAAGGCCGAAGAAACCCGTCGTGATTTTCAACACCAATGCCGAAAATTTCAGGCTTGAAAGTTTCAAGCGACTTAAGGAGAATGAACCGAAGGAAGTGGAGTCTGAAACCCTGAGATTTGCCTATATAGGCAGAACCTCAATCCGCGGAGATGTAAATAAGGATCTTGAAAATCAGGAAGAATTCAAGATTTATGACAATGAATTCAGCGAACTGAAAATCAATTAGGCACAGCAAAAATGGCAGACTTTATACATCCGGACTTAAAAAGGAAACTCTCAGATGAAATCACCTGATATAAAAATCTTTTATCCTGCAACCAGAAATGAATGGCGCGAGTGGCTGTCAGAAAATTTCGAACGCGAAAGCGAAATCTGGTTTGTATTCCCATCGAAAGATGCGAAAGAGACGGGAGTAACGTATAATGATGCCGTTGAGGAAGCGCTGTGCTTCGGATGGATTGACGGGCGTGCAGGGACTCTCGATGACGTTCATCAGTTAAGACGCTTTACCCCTCGCAGAGAGGGAAGTGCTTATTCACAGCCGAATATTGAACGCCTTATCTGGCTTGACAAACACAATATGATTCATCCGAAAATCCGTCCGTCGGTGGAAGAACTGATTACAAAGCCGTATGAATTCCCGCCGGATATTATTTCCGTTCTCAGAAGTGATGAAACCGTATGGAAGAATTATCTTTCGTTCTCAGAACCTTACCGGCGTATCCGGGTAGCGTACGTTGATGCAGCCCGTAAAAGGCCTGAGGAGTATGAAAAACGCCTGCGCAATTTTATGGATAAAACGCGCGAGAACAAGATAATCATGGGTTACGGTGGGATTGAGAAATATTACTTTTGATTTTTGTATTAAAACAAGAATAAAAAAACACAACAAGAGGTGTAATGATGAATAAGGATACAGAACAGCCACGCGTTAAAATGGTAAGTTTCAGATACCGTGCAGGTTTGGCTAAATATGAGAACAATGTCAAACGCAATAATCCGATAATCAGGAAAACCCATTTCACAGACAGCATTTTTCCCATCCCTCATTATTATGAAGCCAAGACGAGTGTTGTATATCTTTGGGAAGATTACAAGATAAAAATCAGTGCTGAAGCAACCTTTGCGGCATATGCCAATGATAAGGAAAAAGAGGAAAGTATTGTATTTGACCGTTCAGATGAAATAATGTTACCGATAGTAATGAAGAAATTAAAGAAATTGGCAAAACACGCCGGAATTGATCCGAATAACGTTCCGGAAATCACAATTCACAAGCAAATTGACAAACGGGAAGAATGAAAGGGAAATTATCATGAAAACTGTTTCGCTTAAACTTGCAACTCTTACCCTCGCTTTACTTGTTTTGTTCACACTGTTGTGCTCCTGCTCTGACAATTCAAAGGTCAATACGGAAACAACTGACAAAGATTTTGCCGGGCAGAATGTCACTGACGTTTCTGACAATAATGATTCCGCAGGTGATAATAAAAATCTTGCACCGAAATACCTCAGTTCTACTGAAACCGGGGCCGGTGATACCTACAAATGGACTGCAATGTTCATTTTTGCGGATTCTTCAGTTGATGCCTCCGCGCTGAATTTCGTCTCTTCGGCAAAAATCACGAATGCAAACGGAACCGTCGTGTACGAGGGGGCTCCTTCCGTGACAGTTAAGGACGGACTTATCAAGTGCGTTGTTGATTACAACAACGTAAGCACCGGAAATACAACTCTGGGAACAGGAACGGTAACTCTTTCTGTTGAAGGAAGCAGTGCAGCTCCTGCCGTCGGGGAAGACAGCCTGAAACTTCTGCCTTACGATATGGCTGAAATATCCGTTCCGAATACACCTTTGAGTGTCAATAAGATTGCCGGAGACGGAACGGTTACAGCCACTATGGAAATCACCGAAATCAGCAAAGAGCTCAAATACCGCGGTGAAACCGTCAACGTCAGCATTCACATTAAAGGTAAGCGAACGTACACCAGCGGGGCCAACGATTATATCGGTACGTCAATTGCAGTCACTGCCGATGGGAAGGAGCTCAAAAAGGGCTCAATCATAAATAAGGTTGACGCCAACGGCGAAATCGAAGGAAAAATCAGCTTCGAATACACGGTCGGAAGCGCCCCTGTCGTAACGTTCGGGGATTATAAGTGATTAAACCAAGGCTTATGCCGTAAGCGGTAAAGAAGATTTTTACAGTTTTTTGCGGCATATACAGGAAATTATTCAACGCTTAACGGTTTTACGTACGTATCATTAATAAGGATAACCTATACTATGAAGACAGTAAGCTCAAAAACAAAGACAATTGCATATCTCGGGATATTTTTCGTCGTATTTGCCTGGGGAGTTTTCCCGGTGTTAACAACGGATATATTAAGCCATTATTCCGGCGGAATTTATACGTTTATCAGTTCTCTTGTATCAGCCATCGCACTGCTGCTTATCAGTATACCAAAGCTGAAGTTAATCAATGCGGATTACTTCAAAGTGGCAATTCCTACCGGATTTTTTGTCGGATTTGCGAATTTATTGCAAAAAATCGGCTTGCAATATACAACGCCGACAATGTATGCTTTTCTGGAAAATCTGTCCTGCGTCATCGTCCCGATTCTGTTGTTTTTATTTATTCGCAAAAAGCCGGGGATACTTTCTGTAACGGCCGCCGTTATTTGTTTGTCTGCCTGCTTTATTCTAAGCGGGCTGAGTCTTCAGGGGGAGGGAATGTCCTTTGGCAAAGGTGATATTCTCTGTGCGCTTGCAGGGATTTTGTATGGCGTCAATATTGCGGCAACCGGCGTTTATGCCAAAAAACTGAATGCAATGTTATACGTAATGATTCAAATGTGGGTTAATGTAATAATTGCCGGAGCCGCTGCACTGCTGTTGAATAATATTTCGCTGAACGGAAATATTATTGAACCGATTAAATTTGAATGGAGTCTGAAATATTTTCTGTATATGGCATTCCTGGTGCTTTCCATCAGTACGCTCGGATGGATAATCAGAACACAGTCCCTCAAGTTTGTTAATCCCTGCGTAGTAGCTGTTATTATGCCGTTTTCTTCCGTAGTGACCGGCATTATTGCAGTAATGCTCGGAAAAGATGCGTTCTCGTTGAAATTATTGTTTGGGGGATTACTGATAATTATCTCGTCCATTCTGTCAGGTTTTGACGATATATGCGGCGAATCCGTCAACAAGGCGATATTCAACAGAAATAAAGATGAAATCAGCTGATATAAAAATATTTCGTTCTCAGAAGTTCGGGGATTATAAGTGATTATCCTGCTATACGATAGTGGAAAGGCGAGTTTCATTTATTACTATCATACATATATGCAGGCAAGAAAAGAGGCTGTTTATGCCGCCGGTTTTGGTTCCGGTGGAAAAAACAGCCTCTTTGTCTAAAAGAAATTGTCAAGCTTCAACGATAATGAAGCCCAGCGAGCGATGTTGTTCTTTTGCTGCGGAGAGCTGAAAAACAGATTTTATATGACTGTAACTTGACATA